>NZ_LZKF01000001.1:0-24455 GCF_001672665.1 Mycobacterium sp. E2238
CCGGCGACCAGGGCGCTGTCGTCGACGCGCTGGGCGTGGACGGCCTGCCCATCGCCGCGCAGGATCGAGATGACGTCGGTCAGGTAGAGCTCCTGCTGGGCGTTGTTGGAGCTCAGCCGGCTCAGCGCGGAGCGCAGCGCCGCGACGTCGAAGGCGTAGACGCCGGTGTTGACCTCGCGGATTTCACGCTGGAAGGGTGTCGCGTCGGCGTGTTCCACGATCGCGGTGACCTCGTTGTCCTGGGTGCGCAGGATGCGGCCGTACCCGGTGGGGTCGGCGAGCGTCGTCGTGAGCACGGTCGCGGCGGCCGATCCCGCGTTGTGGGTCGCGATCAGGTCGGCCACGGTGTCGGAGTCCAGCAGCGGCGTATCACCGGAGGTCACGACGACCACGCCGGCGTAGTCGTCGGGCAGCGCCGACAGGCCGCACAGCACCGCGTGGCCGGTACCCAGCGGGCGGTCCTGCAGGGCGACCTCGATGCCGCGCCCCAGGTCGTCCGCCCACCCGGCGACCAGCGGGGAGATGCGCTGGTGGTCGTGGCCCAGGACCACGACCAGGTGTTGCGGCGCGACCTTGGTGATCGCGTGCAGCAGGTGGGACAGCATGCTGCGACCGCCGATCGTGTGCAGCACCTTGGGGGTGTCCGACCGCATCCGGGTGCCGGGCCCGGCCGCGAGCACCAGGACCGCGGTATCACCACGAGACGCCATCAACTCTCCTCAACCCCGGCGTGCGCGTTGGCACGACGACCCGCCGTCAAGCGTGGCACTTCACCTGATGTTGACGCAAAGACCGCGCCCTGGGCGATCTCATGTCGCCTCGCCGACCGCGGGGGCCCAAGCTCCGTCGCCAGGACTCGAACCTGAACTATCTGAACCAAAATCAGAGGTGCTGCCGATTACACCACGACGGATTGCAAGCCCCATGGGCCAGCGCCACCAACAGACTTTAGACGGTGTGCGGGCGGATCGCGGCGCCGAGGGAAAGAGGCGCGGTTCGGTGCGGGCGACCCTATACGCTGATTGACGTGGCTGTTCTCGATAAGGAGCCGGACAAAGAGGCGCGCGCGCCGCGCGCCCGGATGACCGGTACCGAGCGCCGGCAACAACTCATCGGCATCGCACGCTCGCTATTCGCCGAGCGCGGTTACGAGGGCACCTCCATCGAGGAGATCGCGTTACGCGCCAACGTGTCCAAGCCGGTCGTCTACGAACACTTCGGCGGCAAGGAGGGGCTCTACGCCGTGGTCGTCGACCGCGAGATGTCGGCGCTGCTGGACGGGATCACCTCGTCGTTGACCAACAACCGTTCCCGGGTGCGGGTCGAGCGGGTCGCGCTGGCGCTGCTCACGTACGTCGAAGAGCGCACCGACGGCTTCCGCATCATGATTCGCGACTCACCGGCCGCCATCAGCTCGGGCACCTACTCCAGCCTGCTCAACGACGCCGTCAACCAGGTCAGCTCCATCCTGGCCGGCGACTTCGCCCGCCGCGGCCTGGACCCCGAGCTGGCGCCGCTTTACGCGCAGGCATTGGTGGGCTCGGTCTCGATGACGGCGCAGTGGTGGCTCGACACGCGCGAGCCCAAGAAAGAAGTGGTCGCGGCGCACCTGGTCAACCTGATGTGGAACGGGCTGACCCACCTGGAAGCCGACCCCCGGCTGCAGGACGGCTAGAGACTCGTCCGGCGGCGTGACGTTCGGGGCGGTTCCCGTCCAGCAGGTTCACTCGGTCAGCGTCACACCTACCGCGACGACCGGCCGGGGAAACCGCTCCGCGGCGCAAGCTTCGTCGAGCGCCTCCTCGATGACGGCGGCCAGCTCGTCGAGACCGAGTTCCCAATCGCCGGCAACGTACGGGCGGGCCTGGTCACCGCCTACGTGCACTTCCGTCAGGATGAGGCCGTGCCGGGCGCGGACGTCCGCCATGGCGGCGATCGTCCGGCGGATCGCCTCGCCGTAGCTGGTCCCGGGTGCCGCAGAATCCAGTCGGCAGTGCAGGCCCACGAGGTCGAAGGTGGGCCGCGCCGGGCCCCGCCGTCGCGGGCCGGCGACGTGGGGAGCCGCGACGGGCGAGTCCAGCACGATGCGCCCGACACCGACGCCCACCGCGTCGCGCAACATGTCGGGCGATCCCGGGTGCGCGACGATGCGCGCCGGGTCCGCCCCCGCGGCGAGGGCGACGGCCAACTCGCCGGCCGAGCGGACGCCGATGCCGAGGCCCTCTTCGCTCGCCCTGCGCGCGACTTCGGTGGTCAGCGGCGACCTTCCGAAGTAGACGACGCGTGCACCCCGCAACGTTTTGCGCCAACGGCGGGCGCGATCCCGGAAATCGGACTCGTCGGCGACACCGGCCGGGGCGTGCAGTCTGGCACCGGCGCGTAGCAGCGGCGCCGGGTGGCCCAGGGACGGCAGGAGGTCCAGCAAAGTCATGAATCCAACGTGCGCCCGCGCGGGGCCGCAGACGGCTTTCCTAACGATCCCTTGACGGCGCCGGGCTCGAAATTGACGAATTCTGGCGCCCCTAGAATGGATTCATCATGACCGCACCGGGGCCTGCTAGCCCAGAACCCCCGATCGCGGGGCTCGTTGAATTGGCGCTCACCGCGCCGACCTTCCAGCAACTGATCGAAAGCGCGGCCGAGCGACCGGCCGAGCTTCACCTGGTGGGTCCAGCCAGCGCACGGCTCTTCGTCGCCAGCGCGCTGGAGCGGTTGGGTCCTCTGCTTGTAGTCACCGCGACCGGGCGTGAAGCCGACGACCTGACCGCCGAACTGCGCGGCGTCTTCGGCGACGCCGTGGCGGCCTTCCCGTCCTGGGAGACTCTGCCGCACGAGCGGCTCTCTCCTGGGGTCGACACCGTCGGCGCCCGGCTGACGGTGCTGCGAAGGCTGGCTCACCCCGACGACGCGCGGTTGGGTCCACCGCTGCGCGTCGTGGTGACCGCGGTGCGCTCGCTGCTGCAGCCGATGACGCCGCAGCTGGGCCTCGTCGAGCCGGTTACGTTCACCGTCGGCCAGGAGATCGCCTTCGAGGAGGTGGTCGCCCGGCTGGTCGAGCTGGCCTACACCCGGGTCGACATGGTCGGCCGGCGCGGCGAATTCGCGGTGCGCGGCGGGATTCTCGACGTCTTCCCGCCCACCGCCGAACACCCGGTTCGCGTCGAGTTCTGGGGTGACGAGGTCAGCGAGATGCGGATGTTCGCCGTCGCCGACCAGCGCTCGATACCCGAGATCGAGGTCGACACCGTGATCGCGGTGGCCTGCCGCGAGCTGCTCCTGACCGACGACGTGCGGGAGCGGGCCGCCGCGCTGGCCGCCCGGCATTCCGGGACCGAGCCCGCCATCACCGGCAGCGTCACCGACATGCTGGCCAAGCTGGGCGAGGGCATCGCGGTCGACGGCATGGAGGCGCTGCTGCCGGTGCTGCGGCCCGGCGAACACGTTCTGCTGACCGACCAACTGGCCGAGGGCACGCCGGTGCTGCTGTGTGACCCGGAAAAAGTACGCACCCGGGCCGCCGACCTGATCAAGACCGGCAGCGAGTTCCTCGAGGCGTCGTGGTCCGTCGCGGCGCTGGGCACCGACGCGCCCGTCGACGTTGAGCAGTTCGGCGGGTCGGGGTTCGCCGAACTGGACGACGTGCGCGCCGCGGCGGCGAAGTCCGGTCATCCCTGGTGGACGTTGAGCCAGTTGTCCGACGAGTCGGCCGTGGAGCTCGACGTGCGCGCGGCGCCGTCGGCCCGCGGTCACCAGCACGACATCGACGGAATCTTCGCGATGCTGCGCGCCCACGTCTCGACCGGCGGCTACGCCGCGGTCGTCGCCCCCGGCGCCGGCACCGCCCACCGCGTCGTCGAGCGGCTCGCCGACTCCGACACCCCCGCCGCCATGCTGGAACCGGGCGCGGCCGACACCACGCTCAAGCCGGGGATCGTCAGCGTCCTCAAGGGCCCGCTGCACGACGGTGTCGTCATCCCCGGCGCCAACCTGGTCGTCATCACCGAGACCGACCTGACCGGCAGCCGGGCCACCGCCGTCGAGGGCAAGCGGCTGGCGGCCAAGCGGCGCAACACCGTCGATCCGTTGGCGCTGACGGCAGGCGACCTGGTGGTGCACGACCAGCACGGCATCGGCAGGTTCGTCGAGATGACCGAGCGCACGGTCGGCGGCGCGCGGCGCGAATACCTGGTGCTGGAGTACGCGTCCAGCAAGCGCGGCGGCGGGTCCGACAAGCTCTACGTCCCGATGGACTCGCTGGACCAGCTGTCCCGGTACGTCGGCGGGCAGGCGCCCGCGCTGAGCAAGCTGGGCGGCAGCGACTGGGCCAACACCAAGACCAAGGCCCGCCGCGCCGTGCGCGAAATCGCCGGCGAGCTCGTCGCGCTGTATGCGAAACGGCAGGCCAGCGCCGGGCACGCGTTCGCGCCGGACACCCCGTGGCAGGCCGAAATGGAGGACGCGTTCGGCTTCACCGAGACCGTCGACCAACTCACCGCGATCACCGAGGTCAAGGCGGACATGGAGAAGCCGATCCCGATGGACCGGGTGATCTGCGGCGACGTCGGCTACGGCAAGACCGAGATCGCGGTGCGGGCGGCGTTCAAGGCCGTCCAGGACGGCAAGCAGGTCGCCGTGCTGGTACCTACCACGCTGCTGGCCGACCAGCACCTGCAGACGTTCACCGACCGAATGGCCGGGTTCCCGGTGACCGTCAAGGGGCTCTCCCGTTTCACCGACAACGCCGAGTCCCGTGCCGTGATCGAGGGCCTGGCCGACGGGTCGGTGGACGTGGTGATCGGCACGCACCGGCTATTGCAGACCGGGGTGCGCTGGAAGGACCTGGGCCTGGTCGTCGTCGACGAGGAGCAGCGGTTCGGCGTCGAGCACAAGGAGCACATCAAGTCGCTCCGCACGCACGTCGACGTGCTGACCATGAGCGCCACGCCGATCCCGCGCACGCTGGAGATGAGCCTGGCCGGGATCCGCGAGATGTCGACGATCCTGACCCCGCCCGAAGAGCGCTATCCCGTGCTGACCTATGTCGGGCCGCATGACGACAAGCAGGTGGCCGCCGCCCTGCGGCGCGAACTGCTGCGCGACGGGCAAGTCTTCTACGTGCACAACCGGGTCAGCTCCATCGACCGGACGGCGGCCCGGATCCGCGAGCTGGTGCCGGAGGCGCGGGTGGTCGTCGCGCACGGGCAGATGCCCGAGGAGCGGCTGGAACGCACCGTGCAGGGGTTCTGGAACCGCGAGTACGACATCCTGGTGTGCACGACGATCGTGGAGACCGGGCTGGACATCTCTAATGCCAACACGCTGATCGTCGAGCGCGCCGACACCTTCGGGCTTTCGCAGCTGCATCAGCTGCGCGGCCGGGTGGGGCGCAGCCGCGAGCGGGGTTACGCCTACTTCCTGTATCCGCCGCACGCCCCGCTGACCGAGACGGCCTACGACCGGTTGGCGACCATCGCGCAGAACAACGAGCTGGGCGCGGGCATGGCGGTCGCGCTGAAAGACCTCGAAATCCGTGGCGCCGGCAACGTGCTGGGCGTCGAGCAGTCCGGGCACGTCGCCGGGGTCGGATTCGACCTGTACGTGCGACTGGTCGGTGAGGCCGTGGAGGCCTACCGGGCGGCGGCCGACGGCCAGACCGTCACCACCGCCGAGGAGCCCAAGGACGTGCGGATCGACCTGCCGGTGGACGCCCACCTGCCGCCGGACTACATCGCCAGCGACCGGCTGCGGCTGGAGGCCTATCGGCGGCTGGCCGCGGCGGGCTCGGACAACGAGATCGCGGCCGTGATCGAGGAACTCATCGACCGCTACGGTGCGTTGCCCGAGCCGGCCCTGCGCCTGGTGGCGGTCGCGCGGCTGCGGCTGCTGTGCCGGGCCGCCGGCATCACCGAGGTCTCGGCCCCGTCCGCGGCGACCGTGCGGCTGTCGCCGATAACACTGCCCGATTCGGCCCAGGTGCGCCTGAAGCGGATGTATCCGGCCGCGAACTACCGGGCCACGACTTCCACGGTGCAGGTGCCTATCCCGCGGGCCGGAGGCGTCGGTGCGGCGCGCATCCGCGACGTGGAGTTGGTGCAGATGGTGGCCGACCTGGTGACCGCGCTGCAAGGTAAACCCCAGACCGATATTGGTATAACGAGTTCACCTGCAGCGATGGCCAGTGAGGAGCGACAGGCGCGATGATCGTCGTCTTGTTCGACCCGCGCCGCCCGTCGCTGGTGCCGGTCGAGGCCATCGAACACCTCAGCGGTGAGGTGCAGTACACCGAGGAGATGCCCGTCGCGGTGCCGTGGTCGCTGCCCGCGGCGCGTCCGGTGCACGCCGGGGACCCCGACGATCCGGCGCCGGTGCTGCTGTCCTCGGATCCCGAGCATCCCGCCGTCACCGCCCGGCTGGCGGCCGGCGCCCGGCTGATTTCCGCGCCGGAGACGCCGCGCGGCGAACGACTGGTCGACGTGGTGGCCATGATGGACAAGCTGCGCACCGCCGGGCCGTGGGAGAGTGAGCAAACCCACGACTCGCTGCGCAAGTTCCTGCTGGAGGAGACCTACGAACTGCTGGACGCGGTCCGCAGCGGCAGCGCCGACCAGCTGCGCGAAGAACTCGGCGACGTGTTGCTGCAGGTGCTCTTTCACGCGCGCATCGCGGAGGACGCCCCGCAATTCCCCTTCACCATCGATGACGTCGCCGTCACGCTGATGCGGAAGTTGGGCAATCGGGTTCCGGGTGTGCTTGCGGGTCAGACCATTTCACTCGAAGAGCAATTGGCCCAATGGGAAGAGCGCAAGGCGGCCGAAAAGCCGCGAAAATACGTGATGGACGAGGTGCATACCGGGCAGCCGGCGTTGGCGTTGGCTCAGAAGGTGATTCAGCGTGCCGAGAAGGCCGGCCTGCCCGCCGATCTCATTCCCGCCGAGATCACCTCCATCGCGGTGGCGGCCGACGGTGACGCGGAAAGCGCGCTGCGCACGGCGGTTCTGGAGTTCGTGGACACGGTCCGGGCGGTCGAGCGGGCGATCGCCGCGACGCGCCGCGGCGCGGGTGTTCCGGAGGAATTCGACGTCGCCCCGCTCGGCGAGGTCACCGAAGAGGAGTGGCGTGAGCACTGGCCGTCGGACGAGGTGGTCGACGAGCCTGCTGGGGGTGCGGTTGCCGATGACGCCTGACCGCCAAAGCTGCGTCAGCTAACCGATAATTGGCCGAAATCCCGCGCTCGAGCCCCGATACGCCCGGGCAGCACCGCAACCCATGGGACGATGGTTGTGCGGAAGTTGGTGCAGGGGAATCGAGGGAGCTTTAACCAGCATGGTGTCGCCGAGGCGTTGGTTGCGCGCGGCCGCCGTGATAGGCGCGACCGCGATGCTGCTGGCCTCCAGTTGCACGTGGCAGCTCAGCCTGTTCATCCCGGAGGGCGTCCCGCCGCCTGCCGGCGCTCCGGTGCCGCCGGTGGACACGCACGCCAGCGGTCGGCCCGCGGACCAGCTTCGCGCCTGGGCCGAACAGCGCTCCCCGACCCTGGAGATCCCGGTAATCGCGCTGGAGGCCTACGCGTACGCCGCCCGGGTCGCCGAGGTCGAGAACCCGAAGTGCCATATCGCGTGGACCACACTGGCGGGCATCGGGCAGGTCGAGAGCCACCACGGCACCTATCGCGGCGCGCGGCTGGCGCCCAACGGTGACGTGAGCCCGCCCATTCGCGGTGTCCGCCTGGACGGCAGCGGCGGCACTCTGCGCATCGTCGACAGCGAGGAACCGGTGACGGACGACGACGGCGTGGTGCGGGCCATGGGGCCGATGCAGTTCATCCCCGAGACCTGGCGGTTGTACGGCGTCGACGCCCACAACGACGGCCGCCTCAGCCCCGACAACATCGACGACGCCGCGCTCGCGGCCGCGGGTTACCTGTGTTGGCGGGGAAAGGATTTAGCGACGCCGCGCGGCTGGATAACCGCGCTGCGGGCCTACAACAATTCCGGCGTCTACGCGCGCGCGGTGCGCGACTGGGCGACCGCTTATGCGGCCGGTCACCCGCTGTAGCAGGATGTACCAGGCTCTACGCTAACGGCGGCGAGGCCGGCACCAGCTACGACGCAAGGAGAAACTCAGTGCCGATTATCGAGCAGGTCGGGGCCCGCGAGATCCTCGATTCCCGCGGCAACCCGACGGTCGAGGTCGAGATTGCCCTGATCGACGGGACCTTCGCCCGCGCGGCGGTGCCGTCCGGCGCGTCGACCGGTGAGCACGAGGCCCACGAGTTGCGCGACGGCGGTGAGCGTTACGGCGGCAAGGGCGTGCGAAAGGCCGTGCAAGCCGTTCTCGACGAGATCGGCCCTGCGGTGATCGGGCTCAACGCCGACGACCAGCGGCTGGTGGACCAGGCGCTGGTCGACCTGGACGGCACCCCGGACAAGTCCCGGCTGGGCGCCAACGCAATCCTGGGCGTGTCGCTGGCGGTCGCCAAAGCGGCCGCCGACTCGGCTGAGCTGCCGCTGTTCCGCTACGTCGGCGGACCCAACGCCCACATCCTGCCGGTGCCGATGATGAACATCGTCAACGGCGGTGCGCACGCCCACACCGCTGTCGACATCCAGGAGTTCATGGTGGCGCCGATCGGCGCCCCCAGTTTCAGTGAGGCGCTGCGCTGGGGCGCCGAGGTGTACCACTCACTCAAATCGGTGCTGCAGAAGCAGGGGTTGAGCACCGCCCTGGGTGACGAGGGCGGCTTCGCCCCGGACGTGGCCCACACGAAAGCGGCCCTGGATCTGATCTGCCAGGGCATCGAGTCGGCGGGTCTGAAGCTCGGTACCGATGTGGCGCTGGCCATCGACGCGGCGGCCACCGAGTTCTACAACGCGGGCACCGGATACATCTTCGAGGGCAGCACCCGCAGCACCGACCACATGACGGAGTTCTATGCCGACCTGCTCGGCTCCTACCCGCTGATTTCCATCGAAGACCCGCTCTCCGAAGACGATTGGGAAGGTTGGGCGGCGCTGACGGCGGCAATCGGCGACCGCGTCCAGATCGTCGGCGACGACATCTTCGTCACCAATCCCGAGCGCCTGGAAGAGGGTATCGAAAAGGGCGTGGCAAACGCGTTGCTGGTCAAGGTCAACCAGATCGGCACGCTGACCGAGACCCTCGACGCGGTCGCGCTGGCGCACCACAGCGGGTACCGCACGATGATGAGCCATCGCAGCGGCGAAACCGAAGACACCACGATCGCCGATCTGGCGGTGGCCGTCGGCAGCGGGCAGATCAAGACCGGCGCACCCGCCCGCAGTGAGCGTGTCGCCAAGTACAACCAGCTGCTGCGGATCGAGGAAGCGCTGGGCGACGCCGCCCGCTACGCCGGCGATCTGGCGTTCCCGCGGTATGCGCCGGAGGCCAAATAGCTTGCCCGCCAAGCCGGATCCAAAACGGCGCTCCCCGGCATCGCGTCCGGGGAAGGCCGGGGATTCGGTTCGGCGCCGCCGCACGGCCAAGCCGTCTTCCAAGCCGTCCCAAACCGGGAAGCAGCCCAGCGCACGGTCGGCCGAGCATGTCGTCGAGCCCATCAAGCGACAGGCGGTCGAATCGGTCGAACAGCGCTCCGAGCAGCGGCTGGGTTTCACCGCGCGGCGGGCGGCGGTGCTCGCCGCGGTCGTCTGCGTGCTGACGCTCACCATCGCCGGCCCGGTGCGGACCTACTTCGCGCAGCGCACCGAGATGAATCAGTTGATGGCAAGCGAAGCCGCGTTGCGCGCTCAGATCGCCGAACTCGAGCAGAAGAAGGCGAAACTCGGCGATCCGGCCTACATCGCCGCGCAGGCCCGCGAGCGGCTCGGTTTCGTGAAGCCGGGCGACATCCCGTTCCAGGTCCAGCTTCCGCCGACCGCGGCGACACCTTCCGAGCCGGGAAGCCAGGCGGCGAAACCGGCCAACGGCGATCCCTGGTACACGTCGCTCTGGCACACCATCGCCGACGCGCCGCACCTGCCGCCGGCGAATGTTCCCCCGGCCGAAGTCCCGCCCGCCCCGTCGGAACCGGGCCCAGCCGGTCCCGTTCCACCGGGCCCGCCGAACCCCACGGCGCCCGGTGGTTGATCGTGCCGACCTGGAGGCCGTGGCGCGTCAGCTCGGGCGTGAGCCGCGCGGCGTCCTCGAGATTGCCTACCGCTGCCCCAACGGCGAGCCCGGCGTGGTGAAGACCGCACCGAAACTTCCTGACGGGACACCGTTTCCGACGCTCTACTACCTGACGCATCCGGTTCTGACCGCGGCCGCGAGCAGGCTGGAAACGACGGGCTTGATGCGTGAGATGACCGAGCGGCTGCGGCATGACCCGGAATTGGCAGCCGCGTACCGCCGAGCGCATGAGTCATATCTGGCCGAACGAGACGCGATCGAGCCGCTGGGGACAACGTTTTCCGGTGGCGGAATGCCGGACCGGGTCAAGTGCCTGCATGTGCTGATCGCGCACTCGCTGGCCAAGGGGCCCGGCTGCAATCCGCTCGGTGATGAGGCGCTGGCGATCCTGGCCCCCGAACCCGCCATGGCGGGCGTTTTGGTGGCGGGCCAATGGTGAGCAGGCTCGCCGGAATCGACTGCGGCACCAACTCGATTCGGTTGTTGATCGCCGATATGATCGACGGCCGGCTGCGCGACGTGCATCGGGAGACCCGGATCGTGCGGCTGGGGCAGGGCGTCGACGCGACGGGCCAGTTCGCGCCGGACGCGATCGCCCGGACCCGGGACGCTTTGACCGATTACGCGTCGCTGCTCGAGCGCCATGGCGTCGAGCGGGTGCGGATGGTGGCCACGTCGGCGGCTCGCGACGTCGCCAATCGTGATGTCTTCTTTGCGATGACGGCCGACGTGTTGGGTGCCGTGGTGCCCGGCGCGGTGGCGGAGGTGATCACCGGCGCCGAGGAGGCCGCCCTTTCCTTCCGTGGAGCCGTCGGCGAATTAGATCCTGCGGCAGGGCCTTTCGTCGTCGTGGACCTGGGCGGCGGTTCTACCGAGATCGTCGTAGGCGGCGACAAGGTGGTGGCGAGTTACTCGGCCGACATCGGTTGTGTCCGGCTGACCGAACGCTGCCTGCACTCGGACCCGCCGACGCCCGACGAGGTGGAGGCGGCCCGCGCGGTGGTGCGCGAGGGTCTTGCCGTCGCGCTGGGCGTCGTGCCGGTGGAGGGGGCGCGGACGTGGGTGGGGCTGGCCGGCACGATGACGACGCTGTCCGCGCTGGCCCACAACATGACGGCGTATGACTCTGCGGCCATTCATCTTTCGCGTGTCCCCGGCGGCGATCTGCTGGCGGTGTGCGGGCGGTTGATCGCGATGTCCCGATCCGAGCGTGCGGCGCTCCCGCCGATGCACGAAGGGCGTGCCGACGTGATCGGCGGGGGCGCGATCGTGGTGGAGGAGCTGGCGCGCGAGCTGCGCACCCGTGCCGGCATCGACGAGCTGACCGTCAGCGAGCATGACATCCTGGACGGCATCGTGCTGTCGATTGCGGAGTAAGTCACAGCAGTCACTTGCGTCATCGCGCCGGGACATTCGACGATTTGCCCGCCTCATAGCGACAAAGTCGGGATGTCACACCGGTATGGGATGGTGCGGCGATGAATCTTCGGGGAATCGAACTGCGTTACGTGCTCACGACATACCTCGCGCACAATGGGCCAGCAACCATCGGCGAAATGATCGAGGCGATAACCCGGCATGGTTTTCAAGTTCCCGGTAGGGCCTCGAGGTCATTTCGGACGCCTTGCGTTGGGAGATCGGCCGAGACAGGGTGCGTCGCGTCGGCCGCGGCCGGTACGCGTCGAGGGTGATCCCGCGCTCTACCGAATACCGAATCCATCAGCGCGTGCTGGCTCTGCGTGAGGCGGCGCGTTGTCGCTATGAGGCGGGCAATTTGTCGAATGCTCCGGCATGGAGGCGCAAGTGACAGATGTGACCGCCGCCCACCGCGGCGTGGGAGCTCACGCCTCGAAGCGATAACCCATGCCCGACTCGGTCAACAGGTGCTTGGGGTGCGATGGGTCGTCCTCGAGTTTGCGTCGCAACTGCGCTAAATAGACACGCAGGTAATGCGTTTCGGTGGCGTATGCCGGGCCCCACACCTCTTTGAGAAGCTCTTCACGGCCGACCAGCTTGCCGCGATTGCGGACCAGCACTTCGAGCATTCCCCATTCGGTCGGGGTGAGATGGACCTCCCCGCCGTTCTTGGTGACCTTCTTGGCGGCCAGATCGACGGTGAACGCCTCCGTCTCGACCACCGGCTGCTCCAGCTCGGAGGCCGCGGCATTGCGCCGGACGGCCGCCCGCAGCCGGGCCAAAAACTCGTCCATTCCAAAGGGTTTCGTGACGTAGTCGTCGGCCCCGGCGTCGAGGGCCTCCACCTTGTCCGACGAGTCGGTGCGCGCCGACAGCACGATCACCGGCGCAGTGAGCCAACCCCGCAGCCCGGCCAGCACCTCGATACCGGTGACGTCGGGCAGGCCCAGGTCGAGGATCACCACGTCCGGCTTGTGCTCGGCGGCGGCCCGCAGCGCGCCGGCACCGCTCGACGCGGTGATCACCTCGTATCCCCGCACCGACAGGTTGATGCGCAGCGCCCGCAGGATCTGCGGCTCGTCGTCGATCACCAACACCCGAGTCATCGCTCACCTATCGCTTCCGGGGCGGCCAATTCCACCGTCACGGTCAGCCCGCCGCCCGGGGTGTCACCGGCCGCGATGGTGCCGCCCATCGCTTCGACGAAGCCCCGCGCAACCGACATGCCCAGGCCTACGCCGGTGCTGTTGTCCTGATCGCCGAGGCGCTGGAACGCCTCGAAGATCTGCTCCTCGGCCCCGTGCGGAATTCCGGGGCCCTCGTCGATGACGTTGATCAGGACCCGATCGCCCACGCGCCCCGCGTTGACACGAACCACACAGTCGGGCGCGTAGCGCAGCGCGTTGTCGATCAGGTTGGCGAGAACGCGTTCCAGCAGCCCGGCGTCGGCCACGGCCACGGCGTCACCCACATCGACCTTCACCCGATCGATGGCGGATCGGTAGAAACCCGTGGCGCCCTTGCCGATGCTGATCAGCGCCCGTTGCACCGTTTCCTCCAGGTACACCCTGCGTAGGTCGGGGTGTACGACGCCGGCCGCCAGGCGCGACGAATCAAGAAGGTTCCCGACCAACGCGGTCAGCTGGTCGATAGATTCCTCGATGGTCGCCAGCAGTTCCGCCGTGTCGGCGGGCGAAAAGGCGACGTCCTCGGCGCGCAAGCTGGACACCGCGACCTTGGCCGCGGCCAGCGGCGTGCGCAGGTCGTGGCTGACTGCGGACAACAGCGAGCGGCGCAGCTCGTCGGCGCGCACGATCGCCTCGGCCCGGCTGGCTTCCTCGGCCAGCTCGCGCTGCCGGATCAGGCCCGCGGCCTGCTTGGCCACCGCACTCAGCACCCGGCGATCGCGCGCGGAAAGCTTCTTGCCGGCCAACAACATCCAGAACTCGTCGTCGCCGACCTCGATCGCGGTGTCGGCGGAATCGACGGCGGCACAAGGATCCCTGCCCACGCAGGCGACGACCTCGGCCTTTCTGCCGCCGGAACGATCCTCCTCGCCGGGTTCGCGCAGCATGCTGACCGCCCGTTGGGAGTAAGTCTCGCGCACGCGCTCGAGCAGCGTCTCGAGATCGGCACCGCGCAATACCGAGCCCGCGAACAGGATCAGCAGCTCAGCCTCCTGTGAGGCGCGCCGGGCCTCCCGGGTGCGTTTGGTTGCACCGTCGACGAGAACGGCGACCGCGACCGCTACCAGCAGCAGCACCAGTTCGGTGACGGCGGCATCGGGTTCGGCGATGGTGAAGGTATGCCGGGGGGCGGTCAAGAAGTAGTTCAGCAGCAGGCTGGACAGCACGGCCGAGACTACAGCCGGCGCAACGCCTCCCAGCAGTCCCACCAGCAGCACTCCGACGAAGAACAGTGCGCTGTCGCCGCTAGTGCCCAGATACGGATCGAGCGCTGTCACGATCACCGCGCAGATGGCCGACGGCACGATGACGGCCGCCAGCCATGACGCCACCCGCCGCTCGCTGGGCGCCAGTGACGAGGCGCGAAAGCCGCGTTTGGATTCCTCGTGAGTGACCAGGTGCACGTCGATCTTGCCCGACTGCTCGACGATCCGGGCGCCGATGCCCTCTTCGAAGATCCGTCCCCACCGCGATCGCCGCGAAGTGCCGATCACCAGCTGGGTGGCGTTCATCTCGCGGGCGAAATCGAGTAATGCCGTGGGGATGTCGTCACCGACCACGGTATGCAGCGAGGCGTCCAGGCTGCTCGCCATCTCGCGAATCTTCGCCATCCGCGCCTCCGACAGGCCGGCCAGCCCATCACCGCGGATCACATGCACCACCATCAACTCGGCGCTGGACTTCGACGCGATCCGGGAAGCCCGACGCACCAACGTTTCCGATTCCGGGCCACCGGTGACCGCCACCACGACCCGCTCGCGGGCCTCCCACATATCGGTGATCTTGTTCTCGGCGCGATATTTGGCCAACGCGGTGTCGACCTGGTCGGCGAGCCAGAGCAGAGCCAATTCCCGTAAGGCGGTGAGGTTTCCGCGTCGGAAATAATTCGACAACGCCGCATCGATCCGCTCGGCGGCGTAAACGTTTCCGTGGGAAAGCCTGCGGCGCAAAGCCTCCGGCGTGATGTCGATCAATTCGACCTGCGCGGCCTGCCGGACGATGGAATCCGGGATCGTCTCTTTCTGCTCGATACCGGTGATCTGGGCGACGACGTCGTTGAGGCTCTCCAAGTGCTGGACGTTGACGGTGGAGATCACCGTGATCCCTGCGTCCAGCAATTCCTCGACGTCCTGCCAGCGCTTGGCGTTCTTGCTGCCCGGGGTATTGGTGTGCGCGAGTTCGTCGACGAGAACGACTTGCGGTTTGCGAGCGAGGACGGCCGGAACGTCGAGCTCGGGGAAGGTGCCGCCGCGATATTCGATGTAGCGCGGCGGAACGAACTCGATGCCCTCAAGCAGCTCAGCCGTTTTCGCCCTGCCGTGCGTCTCGATCACGCCGGCCACGAGGTCGGTTCCGCGTTCGAGCCGGCGATGCGCCTCGCCCAGCATCGCGTACGTCTTGCCCACCCCCGGGGCTGAGCCGAGGTAAATCCGCAGCTCGCCACGCTTGGGACGGTGGTCAACGACACTCACGTCAACCATCATCCCCCTATCGCCCTAGCTCGAGACCGGATATTTGTGATCGAGTGCCAGGTTGAGTTGCAACACATTGACGCACGGTTCACCGAAAAACCCGAGGGTGCGGCCGCTTCGATGCTGCGCCAACACCGCACGTATCTGATCGGGGCTGACATGGCGGGCCCTGGCGACCCTGGCCACCTGGAGATCGGCGTAGGCCGGTGAGATGGCGGGGTCGAGGCCGCTGCCGCTGGCCGTGACGGCGTCGGCGGGCACGGCCGGGTTGGCGGGTGCGGCGCCGCGGATGGGCACGATCTGACCGATCGTGTAGTCCTCGCCGTACTTGGCGCACTCGACCCGCACACCCTCGTAGAGCGCCAGGAACCGGGTCGCCGCCTGACACGGCTCGTTGACACTGACCACCCGGGTGGGGTGGACGACGTTCCCCCGGGCGTCGCGGGGTCCGATCACCGACAGGACGGCACCCACGCCCCCGCCCGTGCAGAACGGCCGCGAACCGTCGACCCCTTCGAGCCGGCCCACTGCGGCGCTGCGTGAACAGACCGTTGTCAGCAGGCTCGGCTTGAATCCGGCATCCGACGCGGACTTGCCGGCCGCCAGCTGGGCGGGATCGGCGGGTGTGTCGACGATGCTTTCCGGCCCGAGATTGCTCGCGCCCGACGACAACGGGTCGTAGCCGTTGCCGGCCGCCGAGGGCCGGCTCTGAAAGTATTGGGGCAGCGGGTTACCGGCCTTATCGGTGAACAGCTGACCGATCAGCCGGCTGCCGAGCGGCTTCCCATCGGCGGTCAGGATCGACCCGTTGGCCTTGTCCTGCAGCCCGGGAATCTGCGCGACCAGCCAGACGAACAGCGGGTAGGCGATGCCGGTGATCGCGGTGAGCACCAGCAGCGTTCGTAAAGCCGCCCAGTGCATGCGGACGAAATTCGAGAAGCTCATGTCAGGACATCCCCGGGACGAATTGGACGATCAGGTCGATCAGCTTGATTCCGACGAACGGGGCGACGATGCCGCCCAGGCCGTAGATATATAGATTGCGGCTCAACAGCTTTGACGCGCTGCTCGGTGTGTAGCGCACGCCACGCAGCGACAACGGGATCAGCGCCACGATCACGAGCGCGTTGAAGATCACCGCGGACAGGATCGCCGACTCCGGGCTGTGTAGTCGCATGATGTTGATCGTGTCCAGCCCGGGGAAGAGCGCCACGAACATGGCCGGGATGATCGCGAAATACTTTGCGATGTCGTTGGCGATCGAGAAGGTGGTCAACGCGCCGCGGGTGATCAGCAGCTGCTTGCCGATCTCGACGATCTCGATGAGCTTGGTGGGGTCGGAGTCGAGGTCGACCATGTTGCCCGCCTCTTTGGCGGCCGACGTACCGGTGTTCATCGCCACGCCCACGTCGGCCTGAGCCAGCGCCGGCGCGTCGTTGGTGCCGTCGCCGGTCATCGCGACCAGCTTGCCGCCCTCCTGCTCCCGCTTGATCAGCTCGAGTTTGTCCTCGGGCGTCGCCTCGGCGAGGAAGTCGTCGACGCCGGCCTCATCGGCGATCGCCCTGGCGGTCAAGGGATTATCGCCGGTGATCATCACCGTCCGGATGCCCATCCTGCGCATCTCGTCGAATCGATCGCGCATGCCTTGCTTGACGACGTCCTTGAGGTGGATGACGCCCAGCACCGCCGCCTCGCCATCGCGGCTCTCCCCGACGACCAGCGGGGTGCCGCCGCCCGCCGAGATGCCGTCGACGAGCTCGCCGAGCTGCTGGGGAACCTTGCCGCCTTGGCCGCGGACCCATTCCGCGACGGAGCTGGCCGCGCCCTTGCGCAGCTGGTGTCCGTCGACGTCGACGCCGGACATCCGGGTGGCGGCCGAGAAAGTCACCCATCGGGCGTGCGAGAGTTCGCCGGGAGTGCGCGCACGTAGCCCAAAGTGCTGTTTGGCATACACGACGATCGAGCGTCCCTCGGGTGTTTCGTCGGCGAGGCTGGACAACTGGGCGGCGTCGGCCAGTTGTTGATCGGTGACGCCGTCGAGGGGGACGAAGGCGGCGGCCTGCCGATTGCCGAGCGTGATAGTCCCGGTTTTGTCGAGTAGCAACGTGTTGACGTCACCGGCGGCCTCGACCGCGCGTCCGGACATGGCGAGCACGTTGCGTTGCACCAGCCGATCCATGCCCGCGATGCCGATCGCAGAAAGCAGCGCGCCGATGGTCGTCGGGATCAAGCAGACCAGCAGCGACACCATGACGATTCCGGTGACACCGTTTGCGTTGAGCGCCTGGGTGTCTGGGACGCCGGGATTGTTCATCTTCGAATAGATCGCCAACGGCTGCAGGGTGGCGACGGCGAAAACAAAGATGATCGTCAACGCGGCCAACAGGATGTTGAGCGCGATCTCGTTGGGCGTCTTCTGCCGGTTGGCACCCTCGACGAGCGCGATCATCCGGTCGATGAAGCTCTCCCCGGGCTTTTGGGTGATCCGCACGACGATGCGGTCGCTGAGCACGGTGGTTCCGCCGGTGACGGCCGAGCGGTCACCACCGGACTCGCGGATTACCGGTGCGGACTCGCCGGTGATCGCCGATTCGTCCACGGAGGCAATGCCTTCGACGACGTCACCGTCACCCGGGATGACCTGCCCCGCCTCGACCACCACGAAGTCGCCCTGCTGCAGCAGCGGCGCGGCGACCTCTTCTTCGACGGCCGGTGCGCCCGGCCGGTAATCCTTGAGTCGTCGCGCCAACGTCTGACTCTTGGCGCGGCGCAGCGTTTCGGCCTGGGCCTTGCCGCGGCCTTCGGCCACCGCCTCCGCGAGGTTTGCGAAAAACACCGTGAGCCATAGCCACCCCACGATCAACCACGCGAACCAGGTCGGGTTGATGATCGCCAGCGCGGTGCTCCAGGTGGCGCCGATCTCGACGATGAACATCACCGGGTTGCGCCATAAGGTACGCGGGTCAAGTTTGCGCAGGGCGTCCGGCATCGACTTCCACAACATCTTAGGATCGAGCAAACCGCCCTGCACCCGTTTGGTGTTCGGGGAGTTGGCGGCCGGTGACTGCTCAGTCGGCTCGGCGGTGGTCGCGGTCATCAGTGAATTCCTTCAGCGAGAGGTCCGAGCGCCAGCATGGGCAGGAAGGTGAGGGCGACGAGGATCAGGGTCACCCCGGCGACCATGCCTACGAATTGTGGCCGGTGGGTGGGCAGCGTCCCGGCCGATTCCGGGGTTTGGCCTTGCCTGGCAAGCGAACCGGCCAGCGCGAGCACGAGCACGATCGGCAGGAACCTGCCGAAGACCATGGCCAGTCCGAGGGCGGTGTTGTACCAGGTGGTGTTGACGCTGATTCCGGCGAATGCCGACCCGTTGTTGTTGGCCGCGGAGGTGAACGCGTACAGCACTTCCGACAGCCCGTGCGGCCCGGAGTTCAGCATGCCGGCACGTTCGCCCGGCAGCGCCATCGCGATCGCGGTTCCGGTCAGCACTATTAGGGGGGTGACCAGGAAATAGCTTGCCGCAAGCTTGATTTCGCGGGGATTGATCTTCTTGCCGAGATACTCGGGGGTGCGGCCGACCATCAGGCCCGCGACGAACACGGTGATCACCGCCAGGATCAGCATGCCGTAGAGGCCGGACCCGGTGCCGCCGGGCGCGACCTCGCCGAGCTGCATGTTGAACATGGTCATCATGCCGCCGAGGCTGGTGTAGGAATCGTGGAAGGAGTCGACCGCGCCGGTGGAGGTAAGCGTCGTCGAGTCGGCGAACACCGCGGAGTTGGCGACGCCGAAGCGTTGCTCGACCCCCTCCATCGCCGAGCCGACCGCGGTCGGCACCGTGCCGTGGTGCCGCAGCTGGAACCACATCATGAACGTCATGCTGATCGCGTACAGCGAAGCCATGACCGATGCGATCGCATATCCCTGCTTCCTGCTGCCCACCATGCGCCCGAACGTGCGGGGCAGCGAGAAGCTGATGACCAGCAATAAGAAGATCTCCAGCCAGTTGGTCCAGGTGGTCGGGTTCTCGAACGGGTGGGCGGAATTCGCGTTGTAGAAGCCGCCGCCATTGGTGCCAAGTTCCTTGATGGCTTCCTGGCTGGCCACCGGGCCGCCGGTGATCGTCTGCTGCGCCCCGTTGAGTGCGGTGACCACCTGGTCGTTCAAGTGGAAGTTTTGAATCGCGCCGCCCGCGACCAGGAGGAGCGCGCCCAGGGTCGCGATGGGCAGCAGAATCCGCAGCGTGCCGCGCACCAGGTCGACCCAGAAGTTCCCCAGCTCGCCTGTGCGCGTGCGGGCGAATCCCCGCACCAGCGCGATGGCCACCGCCATGCCGACGGCGGCGGAAACGAAGTTCTGCACCGCGAGGCCGGCCATCTGTACGAGGTGGCCCTGTGTCGTTTCGCCGGAATACGCCTGCCAGTTGGTGTTGGTGACGAAGCTGACGGCGGTGTTCCACGCCAGCGCCGGGGTCATCTTGGTGGCCGGATCGTGCAGATGCAGCGGCAATGTGCCCTGCACGAGTTGGAGCACGAATAAAAACAGGATGCTGATCGACGAGAACGCCAGCACACTGCGCGCGTAGGCACCCCACGTTTGCTCCGAGCTCGCGTCAACCCCGGTCAAGCGGTAGATGACCCGCTCGACGTAACCGTGCTTCGCCGACGTGTACACCCGGAACATGTAGTCGCCCAGGGGCACATGCACCGCGACCAGCGCCCCGACGAGGACGGCGAGAAAAACCAGTCCTGCCGTTGTTTCGCCCATCAGAAGCGCTCCGGGAAGAGCAGAGCGGCGCCGAGAAACAGCGCGAGAAGGACGGAAAGGGCTAAACCGACGATGTTTTCGTAGCTCACAGCCGCTCGACCAACTTCTGCACCACGCCCAGTACGGCGAAAATCGCCACCGTGAGCACGATGTACACCAACACGCCCATCTTGTCTCCGTTCCGCCCCGCTCACGTGCATACGAAAAGGCCTCGTCGAGGCAGCCACGGCGCTATCTCGGAGGCGAATTCAGCTTGAAATTAGTTGGCGCCGCGGGGCTAGGGCCTTTGGTTGACACTTTCCTAACGGCGTCGCGGGGCGCCTTTACGGTTTCTTAACGCCTGGCCGCGCGCGCAAATCCGTGCGACTATCCGGTCTCGGCGCCCGGGCCGTCGATCATCGGGATCCGGACCCGGAAAACCGTTGTGTCCTCGCTGGATTCGGCGGTGACCGAGCCGTGGTGGGCCTTGACGATCGAATTGACGATGGCCAGGCCGAGCCCGGTGCCCGAGCTGTTGAGCCTGGAGTTGTCCGCCCGGGCGAACCGTTCGAACAAGCGGGGGAGAAGGTCCGAGTCGATGCCTGGGCCGTCGTCGGCGACGGTCAGTTCCACGTACGGCGCCTCGGGCCCGTCACGGTGGCAGGTGATCCCGGTGGTGACGGTGACCCCGGGCGGGGTGTGCACCCGGGCGTTGTGGAGCAGGTTGCTGACGAGTTGGTGTAGCCGGTCTTGATCCCCGCGGACCCACACCGGCTCGTCGGGAAGGTCTTTGACCCAATGGTGCGTCGGCGCCGCGACCGCCGCGTCGTTGACGGCGTTGACGACCAGGTCGGCAAGGTCGACGTCCTCGCTTTGCAGGTCTTGTCCTTCGCCCAGGCGGGAGAGCAGTAGCAGCTCGTCGACAAGCAGCGTCATGCGCCGGGCTTCGGATTCGATGCGTGCCAGCGCGTATTCGGTGGTCGGCGGCAGTTCCGAGCTGTCTTGGCGGGTGAGTTCGGCGTACCCCTGAATCGCCGCGAGCGGGGTCCGCAGCTCGTGGCTGGCGTCGGTGATGAATTGCCGCATCCGCAGGTCGGATTCGGCGCGCTGCGCCAGCGCACTATCGACGTTGTCCAGCAACCGGTTCAAGGTGTGGCCGACGATGCCGACCTCGTTCTGCTGGTTGGTGTCGTTCGGCCGTACCCGGACGCTGATTCGGTGGTCGTCGTCGGTCAGCGGCATGGCGGCGACTTCCGCGGCGATACCGGCCAGCCGGCGCAACGGTCGCAGGGTGTAGCCGACGACCCAGAAGGTGAGGCCCGCGGTGACCGCCAACGCCGCCGCGATGAGCAGGGTGGTGGTGACCTGTTTGCGGGCGATGATTCGGTCGGCGAGGTTCAGCGACACCCCGGCGACCAGCACATCCGATCCATCGACGTGGCTCTTGAGCCGATAGAAGCCCAGGCTGCCCAGGTTTTCGGTTCGCGGCGGGCCGTTTGCCCACGACTGCGCCTCGATGGTGCGGACCACGTCGGCGGGCGCGGGCCGTGCTTCGGCTTCCGAGAAGACGGCCGACCCGATCGCGGTGCCGTTGTGCAGCACCACGATCAGGTTTCCCGGCGTCTGATCGGTGAACTGCAGCATCGCCTCCGTCAGTGGCTTGGCCCCGCCAGCCGGGTCCTGTTCGCCCCTAACGTATTTCGTGTACGAGTGGCCCAACGCGTCCAAAGACTCAGCGACGTCGGCGTCGCTCATCGCGGTGACATAGCCGCGCAGGCTCAGCACGGACACGATCCCGACCGTCATCAACACCACGCTGACAACTGCCAATACGCCCAAGAGCAGCTGTCGGCGTAACGATCGGGGCAGCCACCGCGGAAGGTCCCCGGACATGGCGTCCCGGTCTCGGCTCATTCCGGGGGCCGCAGCATGTATCCAACGCCGCGCACGGTGTGAATCATCGGTTCGCGCCCGGAATCGATCTTCTTTCTCAGATACGAGATGTAGAGATCGACGATGCTGGTGCGCCCGGCGAAGTCGTAGTTCCAGACGCGGTCGAGGATCTCGGTACGGCTCAGCGCGCGGCGGGGATTGCGCATGAGGAAGCGCAGCAGTTCGAACTCGGTCGAGGAAAGCGATATCTGTGTGCCGTCGCGGGTCACTTCGCGGCTCGCGGTGTCGAGCCTCAGGTCGCCGACTTTGAGGGTCTCGGCGGCCGGGGGCGACTGCTGGCCGGAACGGCGCAGCAACCCGCGTAGCCGGGCGACCAGCTCCTCGAGGCTGAACGGTTTGGTCATGTAGTCGTCGGCGCCGGCGGTCAGACCCGTGACCCGATCCATGACCGAGTCCCGCGCGGTGAGGAAGAGCGTCGGAGTGTAAGCGTCGGACTGGCGGACGCGTTCCAGGATTCGCAGCCCGTCCACGTCGGGAAGCATGATGTCGAGCACCAGCACGTCGGGACTGACCTTGTCGAACTTGGCGAGGGCCTCGCGGCCATTGTGGGCGATGTCGACAACCCATCCTTCATAGTGCAGCGCCATCTTCACCAGGTTGGTCAGCGCGGGCTCGTCATCGACCAGCAGGACCCTGATCGGCGATCCATCGGCACGGTAAATCCTGGGCAGCTGCCCGAGGATGGCCTGGCGAGGGCGCTGGCCGCCCGCGTAGCCCGACATTGCGGTCATGTTCCTACATTCTGGCAAGGCACACACCTGACTGTCACGAAGTTCATAGGGCACTCAAATGTGGGTGCGGGACAAGTCACCGCGACGGCAGTCAAATATGAGTTTTATATGAGTCGCATCCGGCGCCTTGTTTACGAGCTGGTTTGCCAAAGGGGCGGGGCTAGCACAGCCGTTGGTTTGATCTGCCAGGCAATTCCAGGGGATATGTACAAAACCGCACGCGCGAGAACGGGTTTGATTTATTTGCAAGGCGCTGCATTTCGCCGAATGTGGTGAGAGCTGAATGCGTAGCCTCGATCCGGGGGACGACGGAGTCCTGACTCGCGTTACCAAAATTGGCCGCTTGGAACGCTTTTCGTAGCTCGGCCTCGTGGGCTCAATGCCCGCGGCCGCCGCTTCGGCAAACTCAACCAGTTAAAGGAAAGTAATGGATTTTGGCGCGTTGCCGCCGGAAGTCAACTCCGGTCGGATGTATGTGGGGCCCGGGCCCGCAACGCTGCTGGCCGCCTCGGCGGGATGGGATTCACTGGCCCTCGAGTTGAACTCGGCCGCCGGCGGATATGAATCGGTGGTCGCGACCCTGACGCAGGAGTGGGCGGGCCCGACGTCGACGTCGATGGCCGCCGCGGTCGCGCCGTACGTGGTGTGGCTGCGGACCACCGCCGAGCTGTGCGAGCAGTCGGCGGTCCAGGCCACCGCCGCTGCCACGGCCTACGAAGCTGCGTACGCGATGACGGTGCCGCCGCCGCTCATCGCTGCCAACCGGGCTCGGCTCACGGCGTTGATCGCCACCAATCTCCTCGGGCAGAACACGCCGGCGATCATGGCCACCGAGGCCGAGTACAGCGAAATGTGGGCCCAGGACGCCACCGCCATGTACACCTACGCCGCCAGCTCGGCGTCCGCCGCGGCCTTCAGCACGTTCGCGCCGCCGCCACGGACGACCAATCCCGGCGGGGTGGCGGGCCAAGCCGCCGCCATGACCCAGGCGATGGGCACCCACGCCGGCAGCACCGCCCAGACGACTTCGGCGCACCTGATGTCTTCGGTGCCGCAGGCGCTGCAGAGCCTGTCGGCCCCGGGATCGACTTCCGGTATGTCGCAGGCCGCGATGGGTACCGGGGCGTCGCTTGGGTCGTCGGGGGCGTCCGCCCCGCTCAGCGCGCTGTCCAGCCTGACCGGTACGAGCAAGGGCGCCACCAAGACCGCGAACGCCGGCCTGGGCACCGCGTCCGGCCTGGCGGCGGCCCTCGGTGGTGGCTCCGGCGCAGCCGACACGGCCGGGCTGGCCTCCGATGTGGCCGGCCTGGGCGCCGACGGTGCCGGTCTGGGCGCCGACGGCGGCGGGATCGGGATCGACCTGTACGGGCTGTCGCTGGACTTCGCCGGTGTGAACTCGATTGAGGGCGCCGCGGGTGCCGAGGGCTTGGCAGGGCTGGGGAACATGGGTGGCCTTGGGGCCCTCGGTCCGATCGGCGGACTGGGCGAAGGCGCGTCGGCGGGCGTGGGCCAGGCGGCCTCGCTGGGGACCCTGTCGGTGCCGCCGAGTTGGGCCGACACGGTGTCATCGGTGACGCCGCTCCCCGCCGCGCTCGACGCCAGCACGGCGCCGGCTGGGTGGGGCGCCGCGACGACGCCGTCGTCGGCAACCGGCCTTTCCAAGCTGCCGTTGGGCGCCATGGTCGGCCGCGAGTCCGACGGCGCGGTTCACCGCATCGGGTTCCGCCCCTCGCTCATCCCGCGTTCGCCGGTGGCCGGATAAGGCGGGGCCGCAAGGCATTCGAAACGATAAGGGCCCGCACACC
>NZ_LZKF01000002.1:0-507 GCF_001672665.1 Mycobacterium sp. E2238
TCCAGCGCGGCCGCGTACGCGTCCGGAGCCAGAGTGGCGGCCCGCTCCGTGAGGCCGCGCGCCAGTGCGTGGATCGCATCGGCCGCGGCGTCCGCGTGGGTGTCGAGTGGTAGCGCACCCTGCGCCCGGGCGTCACCGATGATCTCAGTTATCGTGTCCCGCAACGCTTTCAGCCCGGCGTACCGTGGCCGACCGCTGGCCGGATGCTCGTTGCTCTCTGTGCGAACCGCGAATCGGCGTCGGCCACGCCCTCGGCGCGGATCACCCACTCGAAGGCGGCGAGATCCGGATACTCGCGCATCAACCGGCTCGACTCGTCCAACACCGCCTTCAGGCGATCGACCGCACCGTCGGCCCGCGCGGCGGCGGCCCGCAACCGGGGTGCGGCGATGCCCTCCATTTCGGTGACGGCCGCTTGCAGCAACTCGGACTTGTTCGGAAAGTAGTGGTAAAGGCTGCCGCTGGTCATGTCGGCCGCCCGGGCGATCTCGCGAATCGTGGTGCGGG
>NZ_LZKF01000003.1:0-64230 GCF_001672665.1 Mycobacterium sp. E2238
ACCAGGATGTTGACGAAAAACCCGATCAGCTGGTCCAATTCGGCCTCGGTGCGCCCGGCGACCGGGGTGCCCAGCGGAATGTCCAGGCCACCGCCCGCCTTGTGCAGAACCACGGCGACCGCCGTTTGCAGCAGCATGAACTCGGTGATGCCCATCTCGCGCGACAACTCGGCGAGCTTGTGTCGGGTGGCCGCGTCGATACGGAAGTCGACCGATTCGCCCGCACCGCTGGGCACCGGTTGACGCGGGAAGTCGGGACGCATCCCGGTGTCCTCCGGCAGCCCGGCCAACTGCCGGGTCCAGTACTCCCGTTGCTCCGCGGCGACGGCGGACTCCTGGCCGCTCGCATCACCCAGGAATGCCCCCTGCCACGCCGCGAAGTCGGCGTACTGCACCCGCAACGGCGCCCAGGCCGGGGCTTCCCCGGCGCGCCGGGCCCGGTACGCGGTCATCACGTCGGCGAACAACACCCCCGCCGACCAGTGGTCGGAGGCGATGTGGTGGACGACCAGCGACAGCACGTGTTCGGCGGGGTCGTCGGCGGTGTCCAGCACCGCAACCCGGACCGGCAGCTCGCGGTCCAGCTCGAAGCAGTACCGGCGCTCGGCGTCCAGCTCCCGCTGCAGCCAGGCTTGATCGGGCCCGGTTGCGCGGCGCACGGAAACCTCACCCGCGGGTCCGACCACCTGGTAGGGCACCCCGTCCAGCTCCACGTAGGAGGTGCGCAGGATCTCGTGCCGCGAGACGACGTCACCGACGGCGGCGATCAGGGCGTCGATGTCCCATGGCCCGGTCAGTTTCGCGGCGAAGGGAATGTTGTTGACCCAGCTGGGCCCGTCGACGCGGTAGGCGAACCAGCTGCGGAGTTGTGAGGCCGACAGCGGCATCGGCTCGTCATGGTCGGTCGCGACCAGCCTGGGCCGCGACTGCCTGAGCTCACCGGCACTCAGCTGGTCAACCCGTTCCGCCAGCAAGCCCACGGTCGCGAGCTCGAAGACGTCGCGGATGCCGAGCTCCACTCCGCAGTCCGAGCGGATCGCCGTGACCAGTTTGGTGGCCACCAGCGAGTGGCCGCCCAGGTCGAAGAACGAGTCGTCGACCCCAACCCGGTCGTGGCCGAGCAGCGCGGAAAACAGTGCGGCGATGCGGTATTCGGTCGGAGTCGCGGGGTCGCGGTATGCGGCCGCGGCCGCGATCTGCGGCTGGGGCAACGCGGCCCGGTCGATCTTGCCGTGCGCCGTGATCGGGATTTCGTCGAGCGCCACATAGGCGGCCGGCGTCATGTAGTCCGGCAGCGCGGCGGCCACCCGGGCGCGGATGCGCTCGACCTCAACGGTTTCCGGGCCACCGCCCTGGGCCGGCGTGACGTATCCCACCAGGCTCTTGCCCAAGCGCGGCAGGTCCATGGCCAGCACCACCGCTTGCCCGACGCTGGGGTCGACCGAGATGGCGGCGGCGATCTCGCCCAGCTCGATACGGAAGCCGCGGATCTTCACCTGCTCGTCGGCGCGACCGACGAACTCGATATCCCCGTCGGCGTTCCGGCGGGCCAGGTCACCGGAGCGGTACAGCCGCCGGCCTGGGGTGAACGGATCGGCGACGAACCGTTCGGCCGTGAGTGCGGGTCTGCGGTGATAGCCGTGGGCGACATGCGTTCCGCCCATGTAGATCTCGCCGATCACGCCCACGGGAACCGGCCGCAGCGCGTTGTCGAGGAGGTGTACCTGGGTGTTGATCTTCGGGCGCCCGATGGGTACCACCCGGGTGCCTTGGGCGCCTTCGACCGGGTAGCTGGTGCAGTTGACGACGGTCTCGGTCGGTCCGTAGAAGTTGTACAGCAGCGCGTCGAAGGTGGCGTGGAACTTGTCGGCGATCTCGCCCGGCAGGGCCTCCCCGCCGATCGGCACGCGCCGCAGGGTGCGCCACTGGCTGACCCCGGGCAGAGATAGGAACAGCCCGAGCAGTGACGGCACGAAATGCATTGAGGTGATGCCCTCGCGGCTCAACAGATCCGTCAGGTAGCCGATGTCGCGCAGCCCGTCGGGCCGCGGAATCACCAGGCGCGCACCCATGATCAACGTTCCGAAAATCTCACCCATGGACACGTCGAAGCTGGGCGAAGCGACCTGCAGCAGCCGGTCGGTCTCGTCGACGCGGTACTCGTCACCGAACCAGACGAAGTACTCGGCGATGGGCGCATGGGGCACCGGCACGCCCTTGGGCAGGCCGGTCGAACCCGAGGTGTAGATCAGGTAGGCGGTGTTGTGCGGGCCCAGCGGCCGCACCAGTTCGGTAGGCGCTCCAGCCGGGTAGCGCGACAGCCCGGTGACGGGCTCGCGCAGCACCAGCTTGGCGTCGGCGTCGCCCAGGATGAAGGTCAGCCGATCCTCGGGATAGGTGGGATCCACCGGCAGGTATACCGCTCCCGCCTTCAGCACGCCCAGCGCGGTGATGACCAATTCGGGTGACTTGTCCAGCAACACCGCGACCCGGTCCTCGGTGCCGATGCCCTGCTCGATCAGCCAGTGCGCCAAGCGGTTCGACTCTTCGTCGACCTCCCGGTAGGTGTACTCGCGGCCCTCGTAGACCACGGCGACGGCATCGGGTGACAGCGCCGCACGACGGGTGACCAGCGCGGGCAAGGTGGAGGCCGGGGTATCGAACTCGGCACCGGTCGATGCCCAGCGCAACCACTCGGCGTCGTCGGTGTCCATCAGCGTGCACGCCGACAGCGCTGTGTCGGGGTCCGCCAGGGCGCTGTCGAGCAGCACCGCGTAGTGCCGCAGCAGCTGCTCCACCAGTCGGTGATCCAGCACCTCGACCAGGTACTCGGCTTCGACCAGCCCACCGTTCGCACGATCCAGCTCGATCATGAAGCTCAGTGGCAGCTGGTTGAAATGACCGCGCAACTCCCCTCGCTCACACCGCACCCCGGGCGGGCAGAAGCCGGCGCCATCGGGCTCGCGCTGCCCGAAGCTCACCCGGGTCATCCGGTCGGCGCCATGCCGGCGATCGGGATTGGACTCGCGTACCAGCCAGTCCAAGTCGGCACGCGAATGGGCGAAGGCGCCAACCGCGCTGTCCCGGGTTTGGACCACCAGCTGCCGGAACGTCTGGCGCGGCTCCGGTCGCATCCGGATCACCACGGTGTTGCCGTAGTAACCGATGGCCGATTCCGTCCCGATGCCGCGGTTGAGCACGGGCGCGGCGATCAGGAAGTCCGTTGACTGGGTGTAGCGATGCACCAGCGCGGCGAAGGCGGCCATCAGGACCATGTACGGGGTGGCGCCGCTCTCGCGCGCCAGCGCCGCGGCCCGATCGACGGTGGCCGCCGGCAACCGCGTAGTAGCGCGTTGGGCACGCCAGGTGCTTGGCACCACCGAACCGTTGGGGCCCGGAAGCTCAAGCGGCTCGGGCAGATTCGCCATCAGGGGCCGCCAGTATGCGAAGTCCGCGGCATGATCCGCGGCTTCGTCCGGCGGAGGCGCAGTTATCGCGGGTTCACCGCCGAATCCGACCGGATCGGTGTACGCGCGAGTCAGGTCGGCGAAAAACGGTGTCCACGAGGCGTCGTCCCAGGCGATGTGATGGGCGGTGACCAACAGCATCAGCTCGTCGGCGGACAAGCGGGCCGCGGTGACCCGCAGCGGCGAATCCTTGACCAGGTCGAAGGGCCGGCGGAAATCGCGCTGCGCCAGCACATCCAGCCGCAACCGCCGGGCCTGGTCGGTCAGGCCCGACAGGTCGTGTTCGGCCCACTCGGGCCGCAACTCCTCGTGGATGACCGGATACGGGTCGCCGTCCGGTCCGGTGTCGTACGTCGTGTGCAGTACCGGGTGCCGCGCCGCCACGGCGTCGACCGCGCTGCGCAATCGGTCGATGTCCACCGTGCCGGTCACGCGATAGGAGACACAGACGTTGAGCAGCGCGCTGTCGGGGTCCACCGACTGCACGAACCACATCCGGTGCTGGCCGACGGACATGCGCGGCTGGTCGTAGGTGGCCACGGGTGCCGAGACGCCGGGACTGGCCAGGCCGCGTTCGGCGATCTTGCGGCGCAACAATTCCAGACGTTCGTCATCGAGACGGGCGCCGGCTCCGGTGGTGTCCGTCACGCTGGGAGTCCAACCTTTCTGGTTTCGCGATCGTCGAGCGTTGCGCCGTCGCGCAGCGCATCGATCATTTCGTTGAGGGTGATCCCGCCGAGCATGCGAGCGACCGGGACGGAGCTTCCGACCGTCCGGCGCAGCCGCTTACGCAGATCGAGTGCGAGCAACGAGTCCACTCCCAGGTCGATGAGCGGTGCGCTCGGGTCGATCGATACCGAATCGTCCAAATGCAATGTCGCGGCGAGTTCGGTGCGCACCACCTCGGCCAGTGGCTTGGCGGCGGAGGCGTCCGCTGCCCCGTCGTCGCCTCTTTGTGTGTCGAACGGCATTGGCATGCCCTGGCTTTCGAAGAACACCGCGAGCCGGTCGAGGTCGGCGTCGAAGATCAACGGATCGCCGTCGTATCGGCACAGGCCCGCCTCGATCGCCGGGTCAGGAGCCATCGCCACCAGGCCGGAGCGTTGGGTGCGGGTGATTTCGTCGCCCGTGACCACGCCGGCGGCCTGCCACAGCCCCCACCGGATCGCCACGCTGTCGCGACCCCGGGCGCGCAGCTGAGCGACCAACACGTCGAGCATCCGGTTGGAGGCGGCGTAAGCCGCGTGGCCGTAACCGCCCCACACGCCGAACACCGACGAGCAGGCCAGGATCCGGCAATCGGGCCGCAGCGGCCACACTTCGGCCAGCAGCGCCAGGCCGCGGACCTTCGCCGCGCACACCGCCGCCACGCCGGCTCCGGTCAGCTCGGAACGCGGCCGGGCCTCGGCGATGCCCGCGGTGTGGATCAGCAGCGACGCGCCGTTTCCCGCGTGCGCGGCGGCGGCCGCCGCCAGGGCGGCCGGGTCGGTGATATCGCACCGCGTGGCGCGCACCTCGGTGGCGTGGTTCGCGGTGAGCCGGCGCAGCGTGTCTTCATCGATACCGTTGCGGCTCAACAGCGTGACCGTCCGTGCGCCGCGCTCGATGCAGTACCGCGCATACTGCAGGCCGATGGCTCCGCTGCCGCCGGTGATCACCACGTTGTCCAGCGCGTCGGCGTCCAGCGGCCGCTTGGTCGCCGAATCGCGGCACTTCCGGAAGGTGCGCACGTAGTGTTCCGTCGATTCGCGGCCCCGCAGCGCCACCTCCGCCGGCTCACCGAGCAGCGCGTCGACGGCGGCGCGGGCCGTGCCGGCATCGACGTCTCGGCCGGGCAGGTCGAGATGTCCGAAGGCCTGGTCGGTGAATTCGAAGCCGACGCTGCGGTGCATCGCGGCCAGCGCCGCCTGTGCCGGGGACGCATCGGCGTCATCCGCATCGATGGTTTCGGCGCGGGCGGTCAGCAACCAGACGGCCCGGCATCGCGGGCCGATCAGGGCGGCGTAGTCGGGTAGGCCCGCGTCCGCCCGCGCGGCGATCTGCTCGATCGCCGCGGTGGCATCGGCCTCGTCGAGTTCGGGCGCGATGATCGCGAGGATCTCCGCGGCGTCCGGCGACACCGCCCGGCAATCGCCCCGCGCCGCAACGGCATCCATCATTAGGCGGACCAAGGCGCCGTCCGTGGCATCGACGGCGACAATGCCGATGTCCGCCCCCGCCGCGCCCGGTCGCGTCTCGTGGCGCCAATCCTCAGCGGCGACGGTGAGCGCCGGGACCTCGCCAGCGTCGATCAGCGGTTCGGGCGCCGCCCACAGGTGTACCGCCCGCATCGGCGCATTCGGGAATCCGCGCAACGGCGGCCGGATACCGCCGGGAATCGCGTTGGTCCAGTGGCAGCCTGGGTCGGCCGCGGCCACGGTGGCGATGTTCGACGCCAGCGTGTCGGTGATGGCCCGTTCGCGATGACCCGAGCCGACGGCCACGGTCGTCCGCTCGTCGATCAGGTCCGCGAGCGGATACAGCAACGCGGGGTGCGCGGACAACTCGACGAACCCTGTGGCGCCGAGCCGTTGGGCCGTCGCCACCGCCCGGTCGAAACGCACGGTGTTACAGAGGTTGTCATACCAGTACCGAGAGAAGTCCACCTCGCCGCCGACTTCCGCCCCGAAGGTCGAGCCGACGAACCGCACCGGACTGTCCCGGAACGCCGAGCGGGGAACCAGCTCGGCCAGGGCGGTGCGCAGCGGCCGCAGCACGCTGGTGTGGCCCGGATAGTCCACCGTCAGTTGGTGGGTGAAGACGCCGCGTTGCCGGGCCAGGCACACGGCGGCCGCGACGGCGTCATGGTCTCCGGACACCACGGTCGACGAGGGCCCGTTGACCGCCGAAACCTCGAGCCAGCCCGCGGTTTCGCCGATCAGGGACTGCGCCTCGTCCACGCCGGCGCCGAGCACCGCCATGGCGTAGCGACCGGCCAATTGGCCGACGATCGTGGCGCGGGCCCCGACCAACGCGACCGCGTCCGGCAGTGTCACCGTTCCGGCCACGTACGCCGCCGCGACCTCGCCGAGGCTGTGGCCGACGGTGATCGCGGGGAGCACGCCGTGGAATCGCCATTCGTGGGCCAGGCTGACCGCGTGGGTGAACTGCGCTCCCTGGATTTCGGTGCGCGACCAGTTGCTGTCGAGTTCCCCGGTCAGGTAGGGCAACGGTGAGGGCAGCCCGGCGGCGCGGAACGCCCGGTCGCATCGGTCGGCCTCGGCCCGGTACGCCGGAAGTCGTTGGTATGCCTCGGCGCCCATCGACTGCCATTGATTGCCCTGGCCGGGAAACACGAAGGCGACGCACGGCGCAAGGTTGCTCGAGGATTGGGTGACCAGCGGGTGCTCCTCGCCGCGGACGAGCGCGGTCAGGCCGGCGACCAGCTCGGCGCGGCCGGCCGCCCGAACCACCGCGCGGTGCCGCCGCACCCGGCGAAGCCGCAGCAGCGTGGACGCCACCGCCGCGGTGTCCGCGTCCGCGCCCGTCCCGCCCAGGTAGTCCAGTATCGCCCGGGCGTCCAGGCCGATCAGCTCTTCGTCGTGCGACGAGAGCAGCACGGGTACGCGGCCGTCGGGCAAAGGGGAGGTCAGCATCACGCGACCTCGGGGAGCGCGACGATCACGTGCGCGTTGGTCCCGGCGATGCCGAACGCCGACGTCGCCGCGATCCGCCGGCCGCCGGCGGCGGCCCACGGGGTCAGCGAATTCGCCAAGCGCAAACCCTGGCTGTCCCAATCTATTTCCGGACTTGCCTCCGCGGCATGCAGGGTCGGTGGGATCGCCCCGTGCTCGGCGGCGACGATAACCTTCGCCAGCCCGAGCGCACCGCTGGCGGCCAGCGCGTGGCCGACGTTGGATTTGACCGAGCCAAGCAGGGGGCCGGCACCGGACGTCGTGTCCCCGTAGGTTTGTGCCAGCGAACGCAATTCGGTGCGGTCGCCGAGGCGGGTGCCCGTGCCGTGCCCCTCGACCATCCCGACGTCTTCGGGCCGGACCCCGGCCTGCGTCATAGCGCGCCGGAACAGGCGGACCTGCGCGTCGCCGCTGGGGGCGCTCAGCCCGGCGCTGCGGCCATCCTGGTTGACGGCGGTGGCGCGGACCTCGGCGACAACCTGGCGGCCCGCGCGCAGCGCGGCCGATTTGCGTTGCAGCACAAACATCGCCGCCCCCTCGGCCCACACCGTCCCGCTGGCCTGCGCACTGTAAGGGCGGCAGTGACCGTCGTCGGAAAGGGCGTGCTGCTTGGAGAATTCGACGAAGAACCCGGGCGAACCCAGCACGTTCACGCCGCCGGCCAGCGCCAGGTCGCAGTCTCCGTTCTGGATCGAGCGCACCGCGAGGTGAAACGCCGCCAGCGCGGACGCGCACGACGAGTCCACCGTCAGCGCCGGGCCGGCCAATCCCAGTGTGTAGGCGACCCGCCCGGAGATCACGCTGAGCGCGGTCCCGGCGAGCAGGTGACCGCTGTGCTGGGAGAAGTTGGCCATCTGCGGCCCGTATCCGGTGGCCGAGGCGCCGACGAAGCACCCCACGTCGTGCCCGGCCAGGTCGTCGGGGTTGATGCCGCTGTTTTCCAGCGCGCGCCAGGACACCCGGAGCACCACGCGCTGCTGGGGGTCCATGGCGACGGCCTCGCGCGGCGAGATTCCGAAGAACTCCGGGTCGAAGGTGGTTGCGCCGGAAAGAAATCCACCGCGATCGTGGATCTCCTTGAAACCGCTGCGCCGCGAACCCGCGAGTAGTTCGCGGACCTGCCAACCCCGATCGGTGGGGAACGGCCCCAGCGCCTCGCGGCCGTGGGACAGCAGTTCCCAGTACTTGTCGGCGGTGTCGATGCCCCCGGGCGCTTCGACGGCCATGCCGACGATCGCGACCGGATCGGAGGCGCCGGTGAACCCGTTGTCAGACATCGGCATTCACCCGTCGCGCCACGGCATCGATGTGCTCGTCGAGATAGAAGTGCCCGCCGTCGTACAAGAACAACTCGAAGGCTCCGGCGGTGTGGTTCTCCCAGAGCCGCAACGCGGACGGATCGACGCGATGGTCGTCGCGCGCCCCCAGGACGCGGATGTCGGCGCGGATGCGGACGCCGGGGGCACACTCGTAGCGGTTGACCGCTTCGTAGTCGGCGCGCACCGCGGTGGTCAGCAGTTCGGCGAACTCTTCATCGGCGAGCAGTTCGGGGTCGGTGCCGCCGAGATCGGCGATGTCGGCGAGTAATCCGTCGACGGTGGTGGGGAGTTCCGGCATGGCCGCTACGGCCGACGGCGCCGGGCCGGCCGAGACCCACAGGCGCTGCACGGCAACGTCGTGGGATTCGGCGATCCTGGCGAACTCGAAAGCGACGATGGCGCCCATGCTGTGGCCGAACAGCCGCAGCGGCGCCACCCGGCTCCACGGCCCAGCGTCGAACAAACCTCGCGCCAGGTCGTGCACCGTGTCGGGGGCCGGGTGACTCAGCCGGTCCGCGCGCTGCGGATACTGCACGATGTAGGTGTCGCCGCCCGCGGCCAGCGCGGTCGCCAGCACGCGGTAGCTCGCCGCGGCCGCCCCGGCATGCGGAAACACCACGGTCGCGCCGGTGCGCCGGCCGTCGTTGCCGCTGGGCACCCGCTTGATCCAGGAGGCGAACTCGGTTGGCGCACTGAGCACCCGGTCGGAGGTCATCGAGCCGTCCCGGTTTCGCCGGTCTGGTGAGAAGCCGACAGCACCGCGTCGGCGTCCATGTGAATGACTTCCAGGTATAGTTCGGCCACCTGATCCAGGCGCCGGCCGTCCCGCTCCCGGCCGGTAAGCAAATCGGCCAGTGCCGCAACGGTTCTGGTGGCGAAGATGTCGGCGACCATGATGTCGGGGGTGTCCAGCCAGCTCCGGATACGACCCACGGCCTGGGTGGCCAGCACGGAATCGCCGCCCAGGGCGAAGAAGTCGTCCTCGCGCCCGACCCGGTCCACGCCGAGGAGATCACCGAGGAGCGCGGCCAGGGCGGATTCCAGCGGGGTCGACGGGGCGCGGTAGCCCGGCTGCTCGGATCGTGAGACCTCGGCGCCCAAGTCACGGGCGACGGCACGGCGGTCGATCTTGCCGGCATCGGTGAACGGGATGCGGCTCACCAGCGCGACGTGGCGCGGAACCATATGCGCCGGAACGAGTTCGCCCATCAGCTCCCGAACTCGCTCAGCCGTCAGCCCGGCGCCAGCGGAAGCTTCGGGGCAGACCGCGGCGGCCAGCACCTCGGAGCCACCCGGTGCGGGAAGCAGGGCGGCGACCGCTATCGCCACCCCCGGGAGCCGTCGCAACGTGGCCTCGATCTCGCCGAGTTCGACGCGATAGCCGCTGATCTTGATCCGGTGATCGGCCCGGCCGACGAACTCGAGCGTTCCGTCGGGCCAATACCTGGCCAGGTCGCCGGTCCGGTACCACCTGCGTCCCGCGTGCTCGACGAAGCGTTCCGCGGTCAGGTCCGGCCGCCCCCGATAGCCCCGGGCGATGCCACGACCGGAGACCCACAGCTCGCCGGCGACCCAGTCGGGGCAGTCGTCGCCCGCGTCGTTGACGACGCGGCAGGCGTTGTTCGGCAGCGGCACCCCATAGGGCAGGGCGGTCCAGTCCGCCGGCAGGGCGCCGGGATCGTCGACCTCGAAAATGGTGTTGTGCACCGGTGTTTCGGTCGCTCCCCCCAGGCCGGCGAATCGCAGGTTGGGTGCCTCGGCCTTCAGGCGGCGCGCCACCTCCGGCCGCACCCAGTCCCCTCCGGTGGGGATGACCCGCACCGAGGACAGCCTTCCTTGTCCGACTTCGATCAGCATCTCCAGCCAGCCCGGCATGAAGTGCAGCACGGTGACTTGGTGGGTGTCGATGAGCCGGGCCCAGGAGTCGGGGTCACGGCGCTGCGCCTCGTCGACCACCACGATCGACCCACCCGTGCGCAAGGTGACGAAGATGTCCATCACCGAGATGTCGCCTTCGAGCGTGGAGAGGGCCAGGCACCGGTCCGCGGGACCGATCTCGAAGTGGCGGGCGATGAACTCCACCGTGTTCATCGCGGCATCGTGGGTCACCTCAACGCCCTTGGGCTCGCCGGTCGATCCGGAGGTGAACAACACATATGCGAGGCCATCGGGATCGACTCTTGCCGAGATGTTTTCGGCGACAATGGGCGGTTCGCGGAGGATGTCGGCGAGGGTCAGCTCGGGCACCGGCAGTGCCAGCCGCTGCCCGCCGCAGACCAGGGCCAAGCACACCGCGCCGGTTCCCAGGATGCGTTCCGCGCGGTCGCGCGGCTGGTCGGCGCCGATCGGCAGGTAGGCCGCGCCGACGCTCAGGATGCCCAACAGCGCCGGCACCTGCTCGGCGGTCTTCGGCCCCATCACCGCGACCGTGTCGCCCGCGCCGACGCCGGCCGCGCGCAACGCGGCGGCCACCGCCAGTGCCTGGTCGCGCAGCTGCCGGTAGCTCAGGTCACCGGAACTGGCGAAGATCGCCGGCGCGTCGGGTCGCCGCTCGGCTTGCCGAAAGAACCCGTCGTGCAACGCTTCTCCGCTGGGTTCGGCGGTGCGGCCATCGACCGCGTCGCGCACGGCGCGCTGCGCGTCGGGCAGCGGCGACGGTCCCGGTGCGTCCCAGTTGTCGTCGGCGGAAGCCAGCCTGAGCAGTTCGTCGATGTGGTAGGCGAACATGGCGTCGACGACGCCCGGGGCGAAGATGCCCTCGCGCACATCCCAATTCACCAACACGCCGCCGTCGAACTCGGTGACCTGGGCGTCGAGCAGCACCTGCGGGCCCTGGGAGATGATCCACGCGGGTGTCCCGAATTGATCGGTGACCTCGGGGCTGAACAGCGCGCCGAGTCCCAGCGCGCTGGTGAAGACCACCGGTGCCAACACCTGGGTGCCGCGATGGCGGCTGAGGTCCCGGAGCACCGACAGCCCGGGATAGGCGGAGTGGGCGGCGGCGGTCCGCATGGCCTCCTGCACCGCCCGCGCCCGCGCCGCCGCTGTTCGGGTCCCCGCGAGGTCGACGTCGAGCAGCAATGAGGAGGTGAAGTCGCCGACCAGCGAGTCGACGTCGGGGTGCAGCGGCCGGCGCCCGAACAGCGGCACGTTCAGCAGGAACCGCGAGGTGGTCGACCAGCGGGCCAGGGTGTTGGCAAAGGAGGCGGCCAGCGTCATCGCCGGGGTGACCCCGCGGGCCTGGGCGCGGGAGAACAGGGCGTCGCGGGTGCGCGGGTCCAGCCAGTGCCAGAGCCGGGTGCTCGTCCGCGAACCGCGGTCGCCGGTGAAGGGCAGGGCCGGCGGGTCCGGCAGCTGCGGGATGCGCTGCGCCCACCAATCACGGGCGGCGTCGCGGTCCGGCTGCGGCCGCGCCTCTTCCGCCTCGATCACGCGGCGGTACTGCCGGTAGGTGTAGGTCAACGCGGGCAGGTCGCGCCCGAGGTACAGCGCGGCCAGGTCGGCCATCAGGGTCCGGTAGCTCATCGCGTCGGCGGCCTGCATGTCCAGGTCGACGTGTAAGCGCGAACGTTCACCCGGCAGGCGCGTCAATGCCAGCTCGAACACCGCTCCGTCGAGCTGCTGGTGCGATTTGGCGTTGCGGATCGCGGCCAGTCGCCGATGCGCTTCGTCGCCATCCTGCCGGCGCAGATCCTCGACGGCGACCGGGAATTCGTCATCGGTTGCCACGATCCGCTGCGTGCCGTCGGGCAGGAACCGCACCCGCAGCATCGGGTGGCGCCGGGCCAGCGCCGTGGCCGCGGCGCGCAGGCGTTCGGGATCGATGGCGCTGCCGTCGAACTCGACGTAGAGGTGACCGGCCACCCCACCGAGCTGCTGGTGGTCCTGGCGGCCGACCCACATCGCGTGCTGCATCGGGGCCAGTGGGAACGGCTCACCCGCGTCGCCCGCCGGTTGCGCGGGGAGGCGTTGGTCGGCGGGATCGGCCGGCGAGTCCGCGCCGACCAGCGCGGTCCACGCCTCGACGGTCGGAGTTTCGGCCAGCGTGGCGAAGTCCACGGCGATGCCCGCACGGCGCCACCGGCCCGCCAGGGTCATGATCCGGATGGAGTCCAGGCCTTGGCCAATGAGGTTGGTGCCGGGGTGAATGTCGTCGACACCGACGCCGAGCAGTTCGGCCACCTGCGCCCGGATGTCTTCCGAGCGCGCCGAGGCACGCACCACGAACCCTCCCTGGATTAGCACAGGCTGCCCTAAGTATCGTTGGTTACCCTATCCTTACTCACGAAGCGCCGCTACTACGCCCCCGGTTTAAGGACCCATGACCACGAAGACACCACCGTCCCTGGCCGGGCCCCTCGAAGGGTTCGTGCCGTTCCCCGCCGATCGGGCCGCGGCCTATCGGGCGGCCGGTTACTGGGCGGGCCGCACGCTGGACAGCATCCTGAGCGACGCGGCACAGCGTTGGCCCGACCGAACGGCCGTGCTCGACGCCGCGGACGGTGCGGCCCTGAGCTATGCCCAGCTCGACGCGCGCGCCGGCCGTGCCGCCGCAGGATTGCACGCTCTGGGCATCGCACCGGGCGACCGGGTGCTGCTGCAACTTCCGAACGGTTGCCAGTTCGCGGTGGCGCTGTTCGGGCTGTTGCGCGCGGGCGCCATCCCGGTGATGTGCCTGCCCGGCCACCGGGGCGCCGAATTGGGGCACTTCGCCGCCGTCAGCCAAGCCGCCGGATTGGTGATCGCCGATGCGGCAAACGGTTTCGACTATCGCGCCATGGCGCGCGAACTCGTCCACGACCACCCGACGCTCGAGCACGTCATCGTCGACGGCGACCCCGGCCCGTTCACCTCATGGACACAACTCTGCGATCGGGCCGCCGCCCCACCCCGGGTGCCGGCACGCGATCCGGGATCGCCCGCGCTGCTGCTGGTTTCGGGCGGCACCACCGGGACGCCCAAACTCATCCCCCGAACCCACGACGATTACGTGTTCAACGCGACCGCCAGCGCCCAGCTGTGCCGGCTCACGGCCGATGACGTCTATCTGGTGCTGCTCTCGGCCGGCCACAACTTCCCGCTGGCGTGTCCCGGGCTGCTCGGCTCGATGACCGTGGGCGCCACCACCGTGTTCGGGACCGACCCCAGCCCCGAGGCCGCCTTCGCCGCCATAGAGCGCCACGGCGTCACGGTCACCGCCCTGGTTCCGGCCCTGGCCAAACTGTGGGCGCAGGCGTGCGAGTGGGAGCCGGCAACACCGAAGTCCCTGCGGCTCTTGCAAGTTGGCGGCGCCAAGCTGGAGGCCGACGACGCCCGACTGGTCCGCGCCGCGTTGACCCCGGGGCTGCAGCAGGTGTTCGGGATGGCGGAGGGACTGCTGAACTACACCCGCCCCGGCGATCCGCCCGAGCTCACCGATTTCACCCAGGGGCGGCCGCTGTGCGAGGCCGACGAATTGCGCATCGTCGACCCCGACGGCGAACCGGTGGAACTGGGCGAGGAAGGCGAGCTGCTGGTACGAGGCCCGTACACGCTCAACGGCTACTACCGCGCCGAGCGCGAGAACCAACGGTGCTTCGATCCCGACGGCTTCTTCCGCAGCGGTGACCTGGTCCGGCTCCGCCACGATGGGTATCTAATGGTCACCGGGCGGGTCAAGGACGTGATCTGCCGCGGCGGCGAAACCGTCTCCGCCGCGGACCTCGAGGAGCAGATGCTCAGCCACCCGTCGATCTTCTCAGCGGCAGCGGTGCCGTTGCCCGACCCGTATCTTGGCGAAAAGATCTGCGCGGCGGTCGTTTTCACTGGGCCGGCAATGACTCTGGCGGAACTGAACGCATACCTCGACGGGCGTGGGGTGGCCGCCCACACTCGGCCCGACGCGCTGGTGCCGATGACAACACTGCCCACCACACCGATCGGCAAGGTCGACAAAAAGGCGATCGCCGGCCAGATCTCGGCCCTGCCGAGGTGACCTCAGCCGATGTGCTTGGCCCGCAATGCTTCCAGGATCCTGTCCATCACCGCGCCGGCATCCGCCCTTGCCTGGCGATGATCGTCCGCGCGGGCAATGTAGAGCGTTGCCTCGCGCAACGCCCCCATGACGGTCAGGGCCGTGGCCTCGACGGGTTGGGGCGGGATGCTGCCGGACTCGATGGCGTCGGTGAGCAGCGCCGTCACGAATCCGATGTTGTATCGGTGCCCGATGTCGCTCCAGCGTTCCCAACCCAGCACCGCCAGCGCTTCCAGCAAAACGATGCGCTGGATCTCCGGCTCGGCACACGCGTCCAACCACAGGCCCGCGCACAGCCGCATGATCTCAACCGGATCGGATTCCCCCGCGGCCACGACGGCCTCCCCCATCCGCGCGGCCATCTCGCCCTCCACTTGCTCGAACACCGCCGCGAATAGCTCTGTCTTGTCGGCGAAGTGGTGGTACAACGCGCCGCGCGTCACCCCGGCGTCGCGCACGATCGTCTCCAGGGACGCCTCGGCGAATCCCAACGATGCGAACAGGGGCCGGGCGGCGCCGATCAACGCGCCGCGCGTATCCGCGGCGCGCTCCGCCTGCGTACGGCGACCGTCCTGCGCCATGCGACCCTCACCTTTCACACCCACGTATGCATGTCATACATACCGCATGAAGGTCGCGGGGTGCGATACCCGCGGGAGACAGCGTCGTTCAGAACACTCTTAGCTGACGGATGATCTCCAAAGCGGACGGGTCCCCCTCGGCCTGAACGCCGAGGCTTTCCCACGCACCGCGTTGGGTTATCCATCGCACGAACGCTTCCGAATCGGACGTGATACGCGCGCCCACATCACCCTGGGCGCCGAGGCGCAGGGTCCGGGCGCACAACCCGTCGAGGCGGACCTCGGCACCGACGCGTAAATCGTTGAGCAGGTGGGTGTTCTGCTGCGGCAGCGCCGCTTCGATCCAGTCCAGCGTGGGGGCAAGCCGTAGCTCGTCGACGGGCGGCGGATCCGACCGCAACGGTCCGTCCGGGGCGAACAAGTCGTACCGAAGGTGGATGAAGGACTCGAAGACAAAAGTCGTGGGCACGACGGAGGCCGGATAGGTCCCGACGTCGCCGATCGGTATCTCGATATCTTGGCCCTCGACCGCGGCGAGGACGTCCAACCCGCGCGAACTGACCGACTCGTAGTCGGCCACGACCTCCGCCGGGGTCATGGAACGGCGGGACTCGACGTAAAGGTCGGCCGCGCGTTCGGCGGGCAGGCCGCCGGGATCGGGCAGCGTCGACGGATCGACAGCCAACCAGTAGCTACACGCCATGTGCGACACCAGATCCTGGACCGACCAGCCAGCACACCCACTGTCCTCCGCCCACATCGAGTCAGGCATTTGCGCGCAAACCTTAAGAACGGTTGCGCGTTCCTCCGCTATCGCGTCGAGCGTGGCCGTCATGAACTCATCCCCTTTCATACATACCGTATGTATGAACATACACGCTGTATGTATGGCGTCAAGTGATCATCGGGGGGGTTTGTTCGGGTTGGCGACTTGCGACTTCACGCCGAGCGTCACGCCAGCGTGGCGCTCGGATTACGACGTTCTGAAAGGCGCCGCCCTTCATCCCCCGACTTCCGCGCGCGGCGAGACCCCCGAGTTCGGCCAATCCCCCTGATCAGCAGGTCATTTCGCACAACACTGACCGTCTACCGCGAAAGCCGTTGGCGTCAGCCAACACTGACGGCCGCGCAGGACCCCTTTCGGATTTTGGATAGGCGATCGCACGCTGGATGATCGCGACCGAAAAATTCCTTGGCTGGTACTATTCCGCCGTCACCCTGCCTGGGATATGGTGTTCGAGGCGTCGTTTCGGGGGCCTGAAAGTTGCGCGAATGGCATCGCCAAGATAGCGCTCGCTATCGGTGAGTATTCGTCGCGTTGGGTCCGTGGCGTCGAGATAAAGGCTTGTTTGAGCAGTAGTCCGGAGTTAACCGCGCGCCGCATCAAACGAATCCGCGTGCCGGTTGGCTCTTGCACGGCAAGACGATGGCAATCGTGCGGGTCCTGTGAATCCCCGTGCGCTTGTCGGGCTCGAGGGGGACCTTTATGCTTGCGCCGCGCGACGGTCAGCGTGTCGGCCATTCGCCCTGGTTGCCGGCATGCGCGGGGTCAATTCAAGCCAGAGTGAGCCAAATCACTGGTGCGCATTCCACGCAGCTAGTGAAAGGCGCTTTCCGGGTTCGCGAAATAAAACCCGCTCGGCGACTCAGCGTCATACAGCAACTCACGCGCGGGCGCGTTAGGGTCATCCGACTGGCGTCGCCAACTGACGAGGAAAGGTAACGCATGTTCCTGGGCACGGTCGACGACTGGACAGCCGAGGGCACCGTCGTATCTTGGTATCCCACCGCGAACACTTACGCGCGGGCCGCAGAAGCGCAATACCACCCCGCCCCGGTCAGTTACCAGCAGTCCCAGCATCTTCGCTATTACCGACGCCAGGTCGGCCTCGGCCGCGATATCCCTCGGTTGTGCATCGGAGCCTGGGAGATCGGAGGCGTCTGCGATATCGATGCGATGACGCAAGCGCTGAATAGCCACGTGCGGCGACACGATGTCTACCACGATCGGTTTGCCTTCTCCGACAACGACGAAATCCTCCGCTACGTCATTGCCGACCCGGAGAACATCACGCTTGCGCCAACGGATCTCGGGGAAATGGCTCCTCTTCAGATCCGCAAGCTCATCCTCGATACACCCGATCCGCTGCAATGGGACTGCTTCAGCTTCGGAATTGTCCAAGGCGAGGACCGGTTCACCATCTACATCGCCGTCGACCACTTGCGCGCCGACGGTATGTCCGCCGGCGTGATCTTCCTGGACGTTCAGACGGCTTACTTCAGCGCGCTGCAGAACGGGCAGGCCGCGCTGGCGCCCGCAGCCAGTCATCGTGAATTCAGCGCGAAGCAGCGCGCCTACACCGCGAGCCTCGATGACGAATCGCCCGAAATCCAGCGCTGGCACGCCTTCCTTTCGGCGAACAATGGTGCGCTGCCGAGGTTTCCACTGGCACTGGGCGAGCCGTCCGCGGATACCCCGGGAGCCATCGACGTGTTCGAGCTGATCGATGACGATCAGGGCCGGCGTTTCGAGGCCGCGTGCCGCGCCGCGGGAGCACGCTTCAGCGGCGGCGTGTTCGCCTGCGCCGCCCTGGCCGAGCATCGCTTAACCGGAGCGGCCACATATTTCGGACTGACCCCGTTCGATAACCGGCGAGATCCCGCCCACGCCACCGCGGTCGGCTGGTTGGCCAGTTTCGTCCCGCTGGCGATTCCGACCGCCGGCGCGTCATTCGACGAAGTGGTCAGCGCCGCCCAGGCGTCGTTCGACGCCAACGCGGCCCTCGGCGGCGTGCCCTATTACCACCTGCTCGAGACGCCGGCCGGCTCGGCAGGCCACTTCGAGGTTCCCGACCGACCGGTGCCGATGTTGTCCTACATCGACATTCGCAAGCTGCCGTTCGGTGACTACTTCGATGGTTTGCAGGCCGGGATCTGGGGAGACAACCGGCTGTCCGAGACGGTGTGCATGTGGGTCAACCGCATGCACGACGGAACGCAACTGGTGGTTGCTTACCCGGGCACCGACATCGCGCGCGGGTCCGTGCGGCGCTACGTCGAGGCCATGCGCGCCGAGTTCACCCGGGTGGCCGACGCCGGGCCGCACAACCATGCCTGATGCATTCGTTTTCGCCGGCCAAAGGTTTCGGTGCGGGTGGGCCGACGCCCCATGCCCCTCCTAAGTTGCCGGTGATGCGGCTGGCGCTTTTGGACCAGGCCGCGTTCCTACGGCTGCGGGCCACCGGTCAAGGCAGCACGGTGCAATGCACGTGGGTGTACGACCGGGACGTGAACATCGACGAGTTGCGCGCCTTCAAAGACAATCTCGGTGCCGGCCTCCTCGGACGGCGCATCGAGCGCTCACCGCTGCCATTCGGTCGTCATCGCTGGGTGCTCGACGACCATTCACCCGACATCGCGCTGGAGCCGCGACAACCGCGGTCGGCGATCGGCGCGTGGATCGAAAGACGCGCACAGGTACCGGTCGACCCCGAATTCGGCCCTACGTTTCATCTGGGCGCACTGCCGCTGGACGACGGCGGCGCGGCGGTCACGTTGGTGTCATCACACTGCGTCGTCGACGGGCTCGCGGCGATATCGGCGGTAACCGAGGCGGTCAACAAAGAGAGACGCAATCGCGGCTACCCGCAGCCGAATTCACGGAGCCGGGCGCGCGCCGTCTTCGAGGACCTGGCCGATGCGGTGCGTTCCCTGCCGGTGGTCATCCGCGCCCTGATCGCGACCGTGGTGATCCTACTCAAGGCTTCATCCCGTTCCCGGCCTGCGCCCGGGGCGCCCCGGCCCGGTGCGCTCTCTGCGGTCAATGATGAGCCGACGGCACTCCCGTCGGTGACGATCCAGACCGACGCCGCCGCATGGGACGCCCGTGCGCGCAGTCTGAACGGGAGCAGCAACACACTCTTCGTCGCATTCGCGGCCAGGCTGGCACATCGAATCGGCAGGGTGCCTCCAGACGGGAACGCGGTGACGGTGGTGCTCCCCGTCAGCGATCGCACCAGCGACGACGACCGAGCCAATGCACTGACTTCAATCACACTGGCCGTCGATGCCGCGGCGGTGGCCCACGACTTGAGTCGCGTGCGGGCCGATATCAAGAGGATGCTGACGTCGCTGCACCTAAAGCCCAACGAAATGCTCGCGGGATTACCGCTCGTTCCGTTCACACCACGCTGGTTCGTCCGCCACGCCGAAGGCATCGCCATGTCAACCGGCCAACTTCCGGTCGGGTGCTCGAACCTCGGAAGCCTAGATCCCGCCTTTGGCCGCATCGATGGTGCGGATGCAGCCGAGGTCTCCATCCGGCTGGCCGAGCAGGGCATCACGCGCCGCCGCATCGAGGAGACCCGTGGCCAATTGTTCTGCAGCACTGGAACGATCAACGGCAGCCGATTTCTCAACGTCATCGCGTGCCAGGACGGCGCCGGCAACACCGCAGCGGAAGCCCGCGAGCTCGCGTGCAGCGCGCTGGCCGACCTGAAGCTGGGGGCATCAACCGTCTTCGAGGGTCAGATCTGATGGTGGGCCTCGACCTCAGAGCGGCTGAAAGCCGGCGCCACCTCTTGTACGCGGGTGTCGCCGCAGCGATTGCGGCCTGGGCGGCGGCCGTGCTGTGGTTCGCGATCAAGATCGTTCCGCTCGACGTGTACTGGATGTCGTACTACGCGGCCGACTACACGCATGGCTTCGTGCGCCGCGGTCTTGCCGGCGAATTGGTGCGGTTCGTCCCGGGACACTACTTCTCCGCCGCGCTGAGTCTGCGGTGGCTGTCGACGGCGGTGTATCTGGGCGGCCTGGCAACGGTCGCGGGCTTGGTGCTCTTCGGTCACCCGAGGTCTGAACGCAGGCTGCTGGTCGCGATGCTGATTCCGTTGCTGCCCTTCGGAGTTCCGTTCGCGGCATATTCGGCCCGGCCCGACCTGTTCGGGGCGGCGGCGCTGGCGCTGTTCTGCTCGGCGTTGATGTTCGCACGTTCCCGCGCCGTCGCGATGACATGGTGCGCGGCCTACGGTGTCGCGATTGCGGCGTTAGCCCTCTTGCACGAGGCGGTCGGCCTGCAGTTCGCACTGGGGGCCGTGCTGGCGATCGTCGTCCTGGGCGGTGCGCTGAAAGACGCCCAGGCCCTCGGTGTGCTCCTCGCGGTGACACCGGGCATCTGCACGACCGCCGCCGTCGCGGCGTTCGGTCGTCACGACGTCGCCGCTCGGCTGTGCGCGTCCGTCCCCCACCACGTGATGCCCAACCCGTTCGCGACCGTCACGTCGCCAACCACGTTGCTGCGGTATGTCATCGACGGGCAATCGCAGCAAACCGACTACCACGACTGGGTGTGCCGCAATGTGATGCCCAACTACGACAACGGAATCGCGGATGCCATCCGAGCCGTCGGCCACATCGGAATGGTCGGCCTCACCATGTCCCTGGTGTTCGGAGTTGCCGCCGTTGTGGTGACGATGTGGGGGCTCAGCAACATTTCGGGCGTGCCGCTTGCCGCGTTCCTCGACGCGCTGCGGGGCCGGATGGCCTGGGTCGCCGCCGGGTCGGTGTTGATCTTTCCGGTCTTCCTGACCGGCTATGACTGGACCCGGTGGCTGACGATCGTGGCGTTCGACATCGGCGTGGTGTTCGCCCTCTTCGCCTCGCGCAGGCCGGAAATCGGGCATGAGGCAACTCCGAAAACGTTGCGGCTGTTCATCATTCTCGCGATCGCGCTCGCACTCATCCCGGTGGGCGCGGTCCCGGGTTTCGGCGGTCCGCGGATGTTCTGACAGCCCACGGCCAACCGCCGCCAAAGATGCCATTGACTAATGTCACCATTTGTTATTGACTGCGTGACATGGCGGACGGTGTTCCGGCCCGCGGGTCATTGCGGTCCCGTGGCGCGGCGGCGGTAAGTGCTTACACCCTGCGGCCGGTCACGGGCCTGATACCGCCCGAGCGGACATGGGGACTGTGGCTGTCGCGCCAGATCGTCGCCAGGATCATGGGGACGTTCGGGCCCTCGCTGGCGGGCACCCGCGTCGAACACGTCGACACGAAGCTGCCCGACGGGCGCCGCGTCAAGGGTGAATGGGTATACGGACCGCGCACGCCGACCAGCGAGGCGCCGCGATCGTCCACAACCGTGGGAGCCATCTACTACGTGCACGGCAGCGGTTACGCCGTGTGTTCGCCAAAAACCCACCGGCGGTTGACGTCCTGGCTCTCATCCTTGACCGGCTTGCCGGTCTTCAGCATCGATTACCGACTCGCGCCCCGCCACCGCTTTCCCACCGCGGCCGACGACGCACGGGCGGGCTGGGACTGGCTGGTGCAATCTTGTGGAGTATCGCCGAAACAGATTGTGGTCGCCGGAGATTCGGCAGGCGGGCACCTGGCCGTCGACATGTTGCTGCAACCCGAGGTCGCCGCCGACCACCCCGCCGCGCTGGCGCTGTTCTCCCCGCTGTACGACGTCACCTTCGAGCTGTGCCTCGCCCGTGAACGGACGCGTCGCGATCCCGCGATCCGGGCGGCCGACGCGGCTCGCCTGGTCAGCATGTATCACGCCGGAGTGGACCTCACTCACCAGCGGCTGACACTGAATGTGGCTGGGGGCCCGCCCCTTCCGCCGACCCTCATCCAGGCCGGCGGAGCCGAGATGCTTCAGGACGACGCCCGTCAGCTGGCGGCCGACATCCAAGCCGCGGGCGGCCGATGCGAACTGCAGATCTGGCCGCACCAGGTGCACGTCTTTCAGGCACTGCCACGCATGACACCCGAAGCCGCCAAGGCCGTGGCCTACGTCGCGCGGTTCATCGCCCACGCGTTGCAGGATGCGCGCGCCACGACCCAGGAGGTGCTCTGAGGCATGTTGGACAGATTGCTGGGGAGGTCGAAACCCAGCCGCGGCGCGTCGGCGGTGGTGACCGGCGCCGGAAGCGGCATCGGTGCGGCCTTCGCCGTCGAACTCGCCCGTCGCGGCGGCGCGGTCGTCTGCAGCGACATCGACAAAGCCGCCGCCCAACGGACGGCCGACGCGATCATCGAACAGGGCGGCAGAGCCACCGCCATCCGTTGTGATGTCTCGAAACTCGAGGATGTTCAGGCGCTGGCGGACCAGTCACAGGCCTGGTTTTCCGGGCCGCCGACACTGGTGATCAACAATGCCGGTGTCGGTGCCGGCGGCGCGGCCATCGGCGATGCGCCGCTGGATGATTGGCAGTGGACGCTGGGCATCAACCTGTGGGGGCCCATTCACGGCTGCCATGTGTTCACCCCGATCCTGCGGGGCTCGTCGCGCGGCGCCCGGGGCATCATCAACGTAGCCTCGGCGGCCGCATTCGGCGCCGCGCCGGGAATGGCCGCCTACAACGTCAGCAAGGCCGGTGTGCTCTCACTCTCGGAGACCCTGGCCGCCGAATTGGCCGGCACCGGGGTGAAAGTCACGGTGCTGTGCCCGACATTCGTGAAGACCAACATCGTCGAGTCGGGCCGAATCAGCGAGGAATCCAGCCAGCTGGCGAACAGATTGATGCGCTGGACCGGATTCTCGGCGGACAGAGTCGCGCGGATCTGCCTGGACGCACACGACCGCGGCGAGCTGTACTGCATGCCGCAACTCGACGCCAAGATCGGCTGGAATATCAAACGCATGGCCCCGCAGGCCTATACGCGTGCGGCCGGCCTGGTGTCCCGAATCAACCTGCCCTGATCACCCAACGCAAAGGAGCTCCCGATGGCCATCGACATGGAAGCTATGCTCGCCAAGATCAAGGATCGCCAGTGGGCGCTCGCCGACATCGATTGGGACGCGCCCGGCGCCGAAATGATCAGCGATGAACAGCGGCCACAGCTCAAGGCGTTCATGGCCGACCTATGCTGGATCGAGAACATCGGCGCCAGGGGCTTCGCTGCGCTGGCGAAGAAGGCACCCACACCGACCATTGCCGAGATCTACCGTTACTTCCACGCCGAGGAGCAGCGCCACGCCAACGCTGAACTGGCGCTGATGAAGCGCTGGGGCATGCTCACCGACGGTGAGATTCCCGAGCCGAACGTCAACATCCGACTGGCGATCGACTGGCTGGACCGCTGGGCCGACGACATGCCGCTGTCTCTGCTGGGCACGGTCATTCCGATGCTCGAAGTCGCACTGGACGGCGCGCTGTTGAAATTCCTCCTCGATGAGGTGCACGACCCCATCTGCCACCAGGTCTTCGAGAAGATCAACAATGACGAATCACGCCACCTGGTTGTCGATTTCGAAGTCCTCGACATGATCGGGCACGCGAAGACCCGACGGTTGCTGATCGACTTCGTCGGTCACAATGCCACTCCGGGTCTCATCATCGGTGCGATCATGGGCGCACCGCTGATCAACAGGATCCGCAATGAGATCACGGCCATGGGTATGGAGCCGGAGCGGCTTTACCGAGCCGTGAAGAGATTCAAAGAGCTTGGCGATCGCGGCGAACGTACCAGGCGGGTACCGACTTATCGTTTCCTGAGGCGTTACGCGGGAGTGGTCACAAATCCACGCCACCCGTACCACCTGCTGGCGAATTCGATGGTATGGCTCTCCGACCGATACCCGCGGCCCCTGCTTCCGTCGGTACCGACTTGGGTTGGAGAACTCACCCACGAGCCGGCGGCGTGACCATGGCAGGCGACCACACCCACGCGGTGCTCATCATCGGAGCCGGCTTCACCGGGCTGGGAGCAGCGATCCGGTTGGCCGATGCCGGAGTCGACGACATCGTCATCCTGGAACGCGGCGAGCGGGTTGGCGGAACCTGGCGCGACACAACCTATCCGGGTGCCAGCTGCGACGTCCCCTCGCTGCTGTATTCGTACTCGTTCGTCAAGAACCCGACCTGGTCGCGTACGTACTCCCCCGCCGCGGAGATCTGCCGCCACCTCGAAGACATGGCGACCAGATTCGACATCCGCCGCCACATCCGATTCGGCCATGAGGTCAACGGCCTGAGCTTCGACGAAGCTAACGGGGTTTGGACCGCAACCACCCGACGCCGCAAGCGATTCCGTGCGCGCACCGTCGTGCTGGCTTCCGGACCGCTCTCGGACGTCAGCTTCCCCGACATTCGCGGTCTGGACAGCTATCGCGGGCACAAGATTCACAGCGCCCGCTGGGACCACGACTACGATTTCGCGGGCAAGCGGGTCGCCGTCATCGGCACCGGCGCCAGCGGGATCCAGATCATTCCCGAGCTGGTGAAACGCGCCGGCTTCGTCAAGGTGTTCCAACGCACCCCCTGCTGGGTGCTGCCGCGCCTGGACGCCGCCACCCCGCCGGCCGTGCAGGCCCTGTTCACCAAAGTGCCTGCCGCCCAGCAACTTGCGCGGCAGGCCTTGTTCTGGGGTCACGAGGCGAGCGCCACAGCCCTGGTGTGGGACACGCCGTTGACCTCGCTGGCCGCGCGCCTGGGCCGGGCACATCTGCGCGCCCAGGTGAAGGACCCTTGGCTGCGACGCCAACTGACGCCGGACTTCCGGCCGGGGTGCAAGCGCATGCTGGTCTCCAGCGACTACTACCCCGCCCTGCAGCGCGACAACTGCAAGCTCATCGACTGGCCGATCGCCACTATGAGCCCGGCCGGCATCCGCACCAGCGACGGCATCGAGCACCACCTCGACTGCGTCGTCTTCGCCACCGGCTATGACGTCCATCTGACCGGACCGCCGTTCGCGGTCACCGGGCTCGGCGGCCGGTCGCTGGCCGACGAATGGGCCGGTGGCGCACAGGCTTACAAGAGCATCAACGTGCACGGGTATCCGAATCTGTTCGTCATGACCGGACCCAACTCCGGGCCAGGTCACAACTCCCTGCTGGTCTACATCGAGGGGCAGCTGGAGTACGCGGTGCGCGGCATCACCGCCATCCTTGACAACGACCTGCGCTATCTCGATGTGCGCGAGGAGGTCCAGCGCCGTCACAACGACAGCCTCCAGCGCCGCCTCACCAAGACGACATGGATGTCCGGCTGCCGCAGTTGGTACCTCACCAAGGACGGATACAACGGGTCGATGTACCCGGGTTTCGCGACGCAGTATCTTCGGCAGATGAGGGATTTCCGCTACGACGATTACCAGGCGGTGGCGCGCCGCACCCGGGCGCTGGCCACCGCGTCGGGCTGACACATGGCACCGGACCGCCCGCTCCACCGTTCTTCAAGCCCCGAGCCTGGCACCATCGCCAGCGTGCTGCACAACGTGCGGCGCGCGCCCAAGCGCGTTCGGCGCCAATCGCGGGAGTACCGACAGTTGATCGAGACGGCGGTCTCGCAGCTTTTCGACGCGGCGGTCCGCCATCCCCACGGCGTCCCCACGTCCGGTGAGTACCGGATCGATGATCTGGCCCGGCTGGCCGGCACCACCACCCGCAACATCCGCGTCTACCGCGACCGCGGACTGCTCCCCCCGCCGACGCGGGTCGGCCGTATCGCATTGTTCAACGACACCCACCTGACCCGGCTGCGGCTGATCACCTCGATGCTCGACCGCGGATACAACATCGCGCACGTTCGCGAAATGCTCAGCGCCTGGGAGCAGGGCAAGAACCTGGGCGACGTGCTGGGCCTGGAGACGGCCATCGCGGGCCCCTGGACCACCGAGAAACCGGAGACCATGCCACTGGCCGAGGCGCAGCGACTCGTTGACGACCCGGACGCGTTCGAGCGCCTGGTAGCGCTGCACGTCATTCGGGTCGACGGAGCCCAAGCCACCGTCATCCGTCCCAAACTGATCGAGGCGTTCAACGAAATCCGTGGCTACGGAGTCAAATTGGAGAAGCTCGTCGACTTACACGAGCAGATCGTGCCCGAAATCGACAAGATCAGCGACATGCTGGTGCGTGCCGGAGCCGAGCACGTGCTGGACCGCATCAAGCCGGGCGAGCCGTTACCGCCGGATGCCGAGATTGCCGAACTGATCACCATGCTGGTGCGCTTCCGCACTCAGGCCGTGGCGACGGTCACCGCCACGCTCGCGTCGTCGATCGAGTCCAACATCGAGTCACTGGTGGGCCACATACTGGCCGACTACCTCGAGTCCAGCTCCGCGCCGGAATCGGCGTCGGGCTAGGCGATGAGTTTTTCGGGTCGGACCACTTGCGGCGGGGCGGGTGCGACCTGCCTGCCGGGTTCCTGCGCTCGTCGACGGTTGGCAAACCCGTAGATGATGCCCGATTGCGGCGTGGACAAAGCGGCAAGCGTGCCCAGGAGCAGAAACCAGTCTTCTTTGAGCCGGTCGATACGTGCTCTAACCATGAGCTTTCCTGACTTGAACATGCGAGGGGGAAGTGTGGGTTCCCACTGAGCCGCGTTTCAAACTGCCCAATGCTCGAAGTTCAGGAGTTAGCAGGTTCGTTGGCCCCGAAGTGAATCTTTAGAGTGCGAATCAAGCGCCACATCGACGTGGCGGGAGCCTCATCGGCGGAAAATCATCGTCAGTGCCCGCTCAGGGTCAGCGTCCCTTCCGTCTTCAGCACCTTGCTGGCGGTGATCCGCTCGGTCTTGCGGGCCTCACGCTCGAGATAGCGCTGCTTGGATTCGTCGAATTTGTCGGAGGCCTGCTCGAGCTCCTTGACCAACACGGCAAGATCGTCGCGCATGCGCGCGGCCTCCCCGGTGAAGTCTTCGCGTTCGAAGATGCGCCACTTCCTGAGCACCGGCATCACCACCTCGTCGAGATGGATGCGCGGGTCGTAAACACCGCCGACGGCGATGATTACCGCCTTTCGCCGGAATTCGGGCACCGTGAACCCGGGCATCTTGAAGTTGCGCAAGATGCGGTGCACCGACTTCATCGCCTGGTTCGGGGCGATGTCCAAACCCGCTCCACTGACATCCCGGTAAAAGATCATGTGCAGGTTCTCGTCGTGCGACACCCTGGCCATCAGCTGCTCCGCGATGGGGTCTTGAGACGCCTTGCCGGTGTTGCGGTGGGAGACCCGGGTGGCAAGCTCCTGAAACGAGACATACATGACCGCGTCGAACAGACTCTCGGCAAACATGTCACCCTGCTGATTCTGCCCCGGGCTGAAGCCCCGCGTCATTTGCTCGAGCCGCAACTTCTCCAGCTCGACGGGGTCGACGGCGCGGGTGACCACCAGGTAGTCGCGCAACGCCGTGCTGTGCCGGGCCTCCTCGGCCGTCCACCGGTTGACCCATTGCCCCCAGGGGCCGTCCATGCTGAAATTCATCGCGATCTCGCGGTGATACGACGGCAAATTGTCCTCTGTCAGCAGGTTCTGCACCATCGCCACCTGCGCGACGTCGGGGAGCCGGCTGTGTCCGGGCTCCCAATCCTGACCGTCGAGCGTGTAGAAGTTCTTGCCGTCCGACCACGGGACATAGTCATGCGGATTCCACTCTTTGAACATCGTCAGGTGGCGGTTGAGCAGATCCTCGACCACCGGCTCAAGTTCGTGTAGTAGCTGCAGGTTGGTCAGGTCGTTGGACACAAAGCCCTCCAGTTATGTGTGCCGTCAAGTAACGCACAATGTATCTGTGTCATGCGGTTACATGAAGATGACACGCCGGAATCCCGGCCAACTAGGGCCAAAGGTCCCTATGCCGAGTGGGCCACCCCGCCGGAGGTCTCCGACGGGCACGAATCAGTCGCGCACGCGCTACTGGCGCGGAACCAGGTACGGCGCGAGGGTGGAGAGCTTTTCGCAGGTCTCTTCGAATTCACGCTCCGGCGTGGACTCTTCGATGATGCCCGCCCCGGCCCGCAACCATGTCACGCCGTCGCGTTCGTAAGCGGCCCGCAGCGTCAGCGCCGCGTCCAAGCCGCCGTCGGCCGAAAACATCACGACCGCACCGGAATACAGTCCGCGCGGGGCGTCGTCGAGACGCAGGATCGCCTCCATCCCGCCCGCCTTCGGGATGCCAGACGCGGTGACCGCGGGGAAAAGCGCTTCCAGCGCGTCCATCCGGTCGTTCGACGGACCTAGCCGCCCGCTGACCGTGGAGCCAAGGTGCTGCACGCTGCCACGTTCCCGGACCGTCATGAAGTCGGTGACCACCGCACTGCCGGGTTCGGCGATCTCGGCCATCTCCTGCAGCGAGCTTCGCACCGAAATCGCATGCTCGACAATCTCTTTGGAGTTCGATTCCAGGTCGTCGCGGGCCTGTTGGTCGCGGGCCAGACCACGACCCAGCGCCCGCGTACCCGCCAGCGGCTCGGTCACCACGATGCCGTCGTCATGGACAGCCGCGACAAGTTCGGGGCTGTAGCCGACGGCGCGAATTCCCCCCAGCCGCAACAAGAACGATCGCACCGGGGTGTTGTGTCGACGACCCAGCCGGTAGGTGGACGGAAAATCCAGCCGGAAAGGTACCTCTAGACAACGAGACAGGATCACCTTGTGGTAGCGGCCCGCCACAATCTCACCGACGGCCGACGCCACCCGATCGCGGTACCCAGACGGGTCAGCGATGACGTCGACGGCGCGGGCCTGCCGCGCCTCGGGCACGCCGTCGCCCAGCAATCCGAGGACCGCGTCACGATGCGCCGCGGTCGCGCCCCACAGCTGGACCGACTCCCGGTTCACCACGATGCGAGTGCGGGGCCAGAACACGCGGGCCAGCGGGGTTCTTGGCGCCAGCCGCTGCTGCAAACCGTAGCGGTAGACGCCGAACTCGAAGGCGATCCAGCCGAAGAGTTGGTCGGTTTCGAGCAACAGCCTGTCGACGGCCTCGCCCAGCACCGACCCGGGCCGCCCCGACCACCGCTGCCGCTGAACCACGCCGTCGCGGATGACGCGCACCTCGTCGCTGTCCAGCTCGACCATCGCGCGCACACCGCTGGCCAGCACCCATTGACCGCCGCGCTCGTAGAGCAGATATTCCTCGCCGACTTGTTCGGGGAGCAACGCGGCCAGCTCGGCGGCCAGGTCGGCCGGGTCGACGTGCGCGGGAAGGGGGATCGGCGATGACGTGGAGCCGGCGGAACTCGTCTGAACGCTGACCTCGGTCACGGTTAGTAAATGTAGCCTAACCTATCTAGCCGCGCGCAACCGCTCCCCGCGCTCCCCGGCAAATCCGGCCGGCCCGCTAAATCTCGCTGCGAGTCGAAGCACCAGCCACCCCGATGGCGGCGCTGCGCTCAACACCGTGGCTGTCGGGCCGGTCGCCGTTCCCGCAGGTAAAGAGGCGGGGCAGAGCAGGAGTCGCCGGCGCCGCGCACCCACCGGTGCACCTCGACACCCCCAAGACACCCCGAACGTTTCCCCACTGTTTACGTTGTGACGCCACATCGACCGGCCACGGTGACGTGACTTCTCTTAAGATCGAGTCGATCCGTGCAAACCGGCTAGCCCGGGATTCAGTTAGGCGCGGGCGAGCTTCATCGCAGTAGGTAAAGGAGTGGCGCGTGAACTCCTATCTGGACGACTGTTCGCGAGCGACGCCATGTTCGTGATCCGGCTCGCGAACGGCGAAGAGGTCCAGGGCGGCGAGAGTGACGAACTCGAAATCAACCAGGAGACCGGCGTGCTCACGGTTTCACGCGTTGACGGTTTCGAGAAAATCACCACCCATTACTCACCAATGGCATGGCTGTCGGTGACACACCGCCAGAAGGGCGTCGGGGTCCGGCCGTCGGTTATTTCGTCGGCGCGTTGATTCTGAGCTGACCCCACAGCAAATACACAGCACTTTCCCACCAAATTCACGCCTGCCAAACCGACGGCGCGCGTTCGACAACTGGCCAGCCATAGGCTTGTGAGCAGCGGTTTCTCCGCGCACCGGTTCGTCCACAGCGCTGCGACACGCTCGTACTACATGCTTTGCATTCGAGTGGCGGTTTGACACCCACGGGGATAGGTTTTGCTCGGTCGTCGGGATGTTCGTGGTGGCTCCGCTTGCGGACGGTGCTTTCCCTGATCACCGCACTCATCGAGGGAGGCATCGAATGCTGCAAGAGTTCTGGCAGAACTTCACCCATAACCTGTTCAAGCCGCTCCTGCTGTTCTTCTACTTCGGTTTCCTCATCCCGATCCTGAAGGTGCGCTTCGAATTTCCCTATGTGATCTACCAGGGCCTGACCATGTATCTGCTGCTGGCCATCGGCTGGCACGGCGGTGAAGAGCTCGCCAAGATCAGCGCCGGCAGCGTCGGTGGGATCGTGGGCTTCATGGTGTTGGGCTTCGTGCTCAACTTCGTGATCGGCGGGATCGCCTACCTGCTGCTGAATTGGCTGACCTCCCTTCGAAGAATCGACCGGGCGACGGTCGCCGGGTATTACGGATCGGACTCGGCGGGGACGTTCGCCACCTGCGTGGCCGTCCTGACGGCCATCGGCATGGCGTTCAACGCCTACATGCCGGTCATGTTGGCGGTCATGGAGATTCCGGGTTGCCTGGTGGCGTTGTACTTCGTGGCGCGACTTCGCCACCGCGGCATGGACGAGGCGGGCAACATGATCGACGAGCCCGGCTACGTCGCGCCGGTGAGGGTCGGCGTCGGGCCCGGCACCGCGGCCCAGCCCCCGCACGGCCAGAGCCTCGAGGCCGAGCTCGAGCGCGGGATCGAGCAGGAGCTCGAATTTTCCCTGGAAAAGCTCGACCACCCGGACTGGGAGCCCGACCAGAGCCCGACCCGCACGGGCAGCAAGCGGGTGCCGATCTTCTCGCGGGAGCTCTTTCAGGAGGTTTTCCTCAACCCCGGGCTCGTCCTGCTGATGGGAGGCATCATCATCGGCCTGGTCAGCGGGCTGCAGGGGCAGAAGGTGGTCGCCGACGACGACAAGTTCTTCGTCATGGCGTTCCAGGGCGTGCTCTGTTTGTTCTTGCTCGAGATGGGCATGACGGCCTCCCGGAAGTTGAAGGATTTGCGAACGGCCGGCCCAGGTTTCATCCTCTTCGGGCTGCTGGCGCCGAACCTCTTTGCGCCGCTTGGCATCCTGGTCGCCCACATCTACTCCTCGCTCGCCCACGTCGATTTCAAGCCGGGAACCTATGTGCTTTTCGCGGTACTCTGCGGTGCGGCGTCGTATATCGCCGTCCCGGCGGTCCAGCGGCTGGCGATACCGGAGGCCAGTCCCACCCTGCCGTTGGCCGCATCGCTCGGTTTGACGTTCTCCTACAACGTGACGATCGGGATCCCGCTTTACATCGAGGTCAATCGGCTGATCGGCCACTGGTTCTAGTTACGCTCGGCCGGCCGGCCCTGACACCGGCGAATAGTGGTGAGCGACAGTTCCTTTGACCGGCCGGGCGGGACCTGGGTCGACGCCCGAACCAGCTGGTTGTTAATTGTTCGTAAAGACGGTTGGGTCGGCTCGCCGAAGCGCGTGGGTTTCCACTAAGTTCGTGGGCGCCGCGAGTCGCGTGCTGCCGGCCGCTGCGCCGGACTGCGTCGCCAGGAGGCGCCCATGCTCTACGAGTTGTGGCAGAACTTCATCCACAATCTCTTCAAGCCACTGTTGCTGTTCTTCTATTTCGGGTTCCTCATCCCGATTCTGAAGGTGCGGTTCGAGTTTCCATACGTGATCTACCAGGGCCTGACCATGTACCTGCTGGTGGCCATCGGCTGGCAGGGTGGCGAGGAGCTCGCCAAAGTCAAACCGGCCGACATCGACAACATCGCGGGGTTCGTAGCGCTGGGCTTCGTGCTGAATTTCGTGATCGGTGCACTCACCTACTTGTTGCTGCGCTATCTGACCCGGCTGCGGCGGGTCGATAGGGCGACGGTTGCCGGCTACTACGGATCGGACTCGGCCGGCACGTTCGCCACCTGCGTGGCCGTACTGACCAGCGTCGGGATCGCCTTCGACGCCTACATGCCGGTCCTGCTGGCGTTCATGGAGATTCCCGGCTGCCTGGTGGCGCTGTACCTGGTGGCCCGACTGCGGCACCGGGGGATGGACGACTCCGGCTACCTGCCCGACGAACACGGCTACACGGCTGCCGTCAGGGTCGGACCGGGTGCGGCCGCCCAAGCAGAAGGCGTCGACGACCGACTCGAGCGCGGAATCGAGCAAGAGCTGGAGTTATCGCTGGAAAAGCGCGAACATCCCGAGCGGGACGGGGGCACCCCGCAGCGCAGGAATGCCCCGTTGTTCTCGCGCGCGATTTTGCAGGAAGTGTTCCTCAACCCCGGACTCATCCTGCTCGTCGGCGGCATCGCCATCGGTTTCATCGGTGCGCTGCAGGGCCAGAAGGTTGTGCACGACCAGAACGAGCTGTTCGTCGCGGCGTTTCAGGGTGTGCTCTGCCTGTTCCTGCTCGAAATGGGCATGACGGCGTCCCGCAAGTTACGGGATCTCAAACTGGCCGGCAGCGGGTTCATCGTCTTCGGCTTGTTGGCGCCCAATGTCTTTGCGACACTCGGCATTCTGGGCGCCTACTGCTACGCCAACCTCACCGATACACACTTTCAGCCAGGTACCTATGTGCTGTTCGCCGTGCTGTGCGGCTCGGCGTCCTACATCACGCTGCCCGCGGTGCAGCGGCTGGGTATCCCCGAGGCGAGCCCGACCTTGCCGCTGGCCGCCGCGCTGGGCCTGACATTCTCCTACACCGTCACCATCGGGATTCCGCTCTACATCGAAATCAATCACGCAGTCGCGCACTGGTTCCCAAGCAGCTGAGCACTACCCGAGGACGGCGCGCACCACTGCATCGGCCAGCAGCCGACCGCGCGGCGTGAGGACGAATCGATCGACGTCGGATACCAGCAATCCGTCCGCGACCGCCCCTTCGGCGCGCTCGAGTTCGGCGGGGCTCAGCACATCACGCGGAAGACCCTGCCGCAGGCGCGTTTTCAACAGCACGTCTTCGGTGTGCAGGGCGTCGGCGTCCAGTCGCTCGAAACCTCCCACCGGCAGTCTGGGAGCGGCCAGCATCTCCGCGTAGGCGTTGGGGTGCTTGACATTCCACCACCGGGTGGCACCGACGTAGCCATGGGCTCCGGGCCCCGCACCCCACCACTGGCCACCGTCCCAATAGCCGAGGTTGTGGCGGCATTCGCCGCCGGGCCGCGACCAGTTGGACACTTCGTACCAGGCCATTCCGGCCTCGGACAACCGGGCATCGACCAGCTCGTAACGGTGCGCGAGCACGTCGTCGTCCGGAGCCGCCAGCTCGCCACGCCGGACGCGCCGGGCCAGCGCGGTGCCCTCCTCGACGACCAGCGCGTACGCCGACACGTGGTCGACGCCGGTCTCGATCGCCGTGTCCACCGAACGCAGCAGATCGTCGTCGGACTCCCCCGGCGTTCCATAGATCAGATCCAGGCTGACGTGCTCGAAGCCCGCCTCCAACGCTTCGCGCGCGGCGGCGGCCGATCGGTTGGGGGTGTGAATGCGGTCGAGGATTCCCAGCACCCTGGGTGACACCGACTGCATGCCGAGCGACACCCGCGTGTAGCCGGCCGCGCGGATGGCGTCGAAGAAGTCCGGCCAGGCCGACTCTGGGTTGGCCTCCGTGGTGATCTCGGCGTCCGGCGCCAGGGCGAAATGCTCACGCACCATGTCCAACACCGCCGCCACGCGCGCGCCGCCCAGCAGTGACGGCGTACCTCCCCCGACGAACACCGTGTTCACGGTCGGTTCGGAAAGCCGCTCGGCGGCCAGCTTCAACTCGGTCCGCAGCGCAGCCAACCAGGCGTCGGGGTTCACACCGCCCAACTCGGCGGGCGTGTAGGTGTTGAAATCGCAGTAGCCGCAACGCGTTATGCAGAACGGGACGTGGATGTACACCCCGAACGGCCGCCCGGGGACGGGCTGCAGTTCGGGCAGCTCGGCCGTTTCCTCGCGAAGTGCCATGCCAAATGATCCCACGGTGGGCGGTACCCGGCCGCGGCGTCGATCCCGCACTCGACGCTTTCCTGGGTTTTCTCACCGGGACGGCCAGCTTAATCCGAATTGCGCTCACCGTGAGCGGATATTTGACCTGGTGGCACGGCCCCCCGATGGGGCATGGCACAATGGACGCGTGACCGTCGCTCAGCCCAGCCTTCGCATTGCGCTCGTGGCGCGGCGGCACATTGATCTCAAGCGTGTTTGCAGCTGTTGCTGTCTCCCTTGATGTCGTAGACCCGCCCACCTGTACGTCCAGCTGGCATCGGATCTGCGCCGCCGATACCACCGGTGAGCTGCGCCTCTATGCCTGCGATGTCGAGAAGGAGTCCTCCGAATGACCACAGCCCGACAGGCAAAACCTCGTAACGAGGGCCAGTGGGCGCTGGGAGACCGGGAACCACTCAATCCCAACGAAGAGATGAAGCGCGCCGGCGCCCCCCTCGAGGTGCGCGAACGCATCGAGAACGTCTACGCCCAGTCCGGGTTCGACAGCATCGACAAGAGCGACCTGCGCGGGCGCTTCCGCTGGTGGGGCCTCTACACCCAGCGCGAACAGGGTTACGACGGCACCTTCACCGGCGACGAGAACGCCGATCTGCTCGAAGCCAAGTACTTCATGATGCGGGTGCGCTGCGACGGCGGCGCGCTCTCGGCCGCCGCGCTGCGCACGGTCGGCCAGATCTCGACCGAGTTCGGCCGCGACACCGCGGACATCTCCGATCGCCAGAACGTGCAGATGCACTGGATCGAGGTCGAAAATGTCCCCGAAATCTGGCGGCGGCTCGCCGCCGTCGGGCTGCAGACCGCCGAGGCGTGCGGCGACTGCCCGCGCGTCATCCTGGGTTCGCCGCTGGCCAGCGAATCGCTCGAAGAGGTGATCGACCCGACCTGGGCGATCGACGAGATCGTGCGCCGCTACATCGGCCAGCCGGATTTCGCCGACCTGCCGCGCAAGTACAAGACGGCGATCTCGGGCCTGCAGGACGTCGCGCACGAGATCAACGACATCGCCTTCATCGGTGTCAACCATCCCGAGCACGGGCCCGGGCTGGACCTGTGGGTCGGCGGCGGCCTGTCGACCAACCCGATGCTGGCCCAGCGGGTCGGCGCCTGGGTGCCGCTGGACGAGGTGCCCGAGGTGTGGGAGGCCGTGACGTCGATCTTCCGCGATTACGGCTACCGGCGCCTGCGGTCCAAGGCCCGGTTGAAGTTCTTGATCAAGGACTGGGGCATAGCCAAGTTCCGTGAAGTTCTCGAAACCGAGTACCTCAAGCGGCCGCTGATCGACGGCCCGGCCCCAGAGCCGCTCAAGCATCCGATCGACCACATCGGGGTGCAACCGCTCAAGAACGGGCTCAACGCCGTCGGCGCGGCTCCGATCGCCGGACGGGTCTCGGGGACCATCCTGTCGGCTGTGGCCGACCTGATGGACCGGGCCGGCTCGGACCGGATCCGGTTCACTCCGTACCAGAAGCTGGTCATCCTCGACGTAGCCGACGACAAGCTCGACGATGTGCTCGCGGGCCTGGAGGCGCTCGGGTTGCAAACCAAACCGTCCCAGTGGCGCCGCAATCTGATGGCCTGCACGGGGATCGAATACTGCAAGTTGTCGTTCGCCGAAACCCGGGGCAAGGCCCAGGCCTTGGTGCCCGAGCTGGAACGCCGGCTCGAGGACCTCAACTCCGTGCTCGACGTACCGGTCACCGTCAACATCAACGGTTGTCCGAACTCGTGCGCGCGGATTCAGGTGGCCGACATCGGCTTCAAGGGTCAGATGGTCGATGACGGCCATGGGGGCTCCGTCGAGGGTTTTCAGGTGCACCTGGGCGGCAGCCTCGGGCTGGACAGCGGATTCGGGCGAAAGCTGCGTCAGCACAAGGTCACCAGTGACGAGTTGGGCGACTATATCGACCGGGTGGTACGCAACTTCATCAAAAACCGCAGTGCGGGAGAACGGTTCGCGCAGTGGGCTATTCGGGCAGATGAGGACGATTTGAGATGAGTGAACGGGCAACGAAACGGACCGAAGCCGAACTGCGGGAGCTGGCGGCGCGCGGCGCCACGGAGCTCGAGGGCGCCAGCGCGAGGGAGGTGTTGCTGTGGACCGATAAGCATTTCGGCGGCATCAACGGGCCCCGCGGCTGGGCCACCTGCAACTACGTGTTGACCTCCAGCATGCAGGAGGCCGTGCTGATCGATCTGGCTTCCAAGGTTCGGCCGGGTGTCCCGGTGGTTTTCCTGGACACCGGCTACCACTTCGCCGAAACCATCGGAACGCGGGACGCGGTCGAGTCGGTCTACGACATCCACGTTCTCAACATCACCCCCGAGCAGACGGTGGCCGAGCAGGACCAGCTGATGGGAAAGAACCTCTTCGGGCGCGACCCGGGCGAATGCTGCCGGTTGCGCAAGGTCGTGCCGCTGCGCCGGGCCCTGAGCGGATACTCCGCCTGGGTGACCGGGTTACGCCGGAGCGAAGCGAAGACCCGCGCCAACGCCCCGGTGATCGGCTTCGACGAGGGCTTCAAGCTGGTGAAGATCAACCCCTTGGCGACGTGGACCGACGAGGACATGCAGAACTACATCGACGAGCACGGCGTACTGGTCAATCCGCTTGTCTACGACGGCTATCCGTCGATCGGCTGCGCTCCGTGCACGGCCAAGCCGCTCGCGGGCGCCGACCCGCGCAGCGGGCGCTGGCAGGGGCTGTCGAAAACCGAGTGCGGGCTGCACGCCTCGTAACGGAGCCGGGCCTTACGCCGACGTCAGCGTGGCTTGATCTTCGCCGGCGCCGGCGGGGCGGCCGTCGCCGTTGTCCGTCGTGTTGACGGCAAGCGATGGAATTCGGGTCGCCCGCACGTAGACGGTGTCCCCCTCGCGTAGGGCCAGGGCTTCGGCGTCGCCGCGGGTGATCTGGGCGGTGAACGCGCCACCGGTGGCGGCGCTGGTCAACTCCACCCGCACCTCGAAGCCGAGCACGACCACGCGGTCGACGCTGGCGCGCACCACCCCGATCGACTCTGCGGTGCCATCGCCGCCCGCGATGGCCATTTCGGGGTTGCGACCCACCCGGATATCGTGCGGGCGAACCAGATTGCCGTTCAGTGTTGAGACCGCCCCGAGGAACGACATCACGAAGGCGCTCGCCGGTGCGTCATAGACCTCGGTCGGCGATCCCACCTGTTCGATACGACCGTGGTTCAACACGGCAATGCGGTCGGCGACGTCCAGCGCCTCCGCCTGGTCATGGGTGACCAGGACAGTGGTCACGTGCACCTCGTCATGGAGGCGCCGCAACCACGCGCGCAGGTCCTCGCGCACCTTGGCGTCCAGCGCGCCGAACGGCTCGTCGAGCAGCAGCACCTGCGGGTCGACCGCCAGCGCCCGCGCGAGCGCCATCCGCTGTCGTTGACCGCCGGAGAGCTGATTGGGATAACGGTTCTGAAACCCGGTCAGCCCCACCACTTCCAACAGATTGTCGACCTTGGCCTTGATCTCCGCCTTGGGGCGCTTGCGAATCTTCAGGCCGTAGGCGACGTTGTCGCGAACGGTCAGGTGCTTGAACGCGGCGTAGTGCTGGAATACGAATCCGATACCCCGCCGCTGCGGCGGCACCCGCGTGACGTCGTGCCCGTTGATGGTGATCGTCCCGCTGTCGGGCTGATCGAGCCCGGCGATGGCCCGCAACAGGGTCGACTTGCCGGAACCGCTGGGGCCCAACAGTGCCGTCAGCGAGCCGGAGGGCACCACGAAGTCCACGTTGTCCAGGGCCACGAAGTCGCCGTAGCGCTTGTTGGCATTGCGCACGACGATGGCTTGGTCGGCGGACCGGCTGGCGTTTTCTGTCATATTCGAATCCCCATGTCAGGCTACCTGGCCGCTCTCGCCCGGCGGATGTCCAAAATCACTTGGAAGATCAGGACCAACACCGCGACGCCCATCAACAACGTCGACAGCGCGTAGGCGCCGTACTCGGCACCACGGTTGTACCGATCCGAGACCAGCAAGGTCAGGGTTTGCGACTTCCCCGGGAGGTTCGACGACACGATGATGACCGCGCCGTATTCGCCTAGGGTGCGGGCGACGGTCAGCACGATGCCGTAGGTCAGACCCCACCGGATCGAGGGGAGGGTGATCCGCCAAAAGGTCTGCCACCAGCCCGATCCCAGGGTCGCCGCCGCCTCCTCCTGGTCGGTCCCCAGTTCGTGCAGGACCGGTTCCACCTCGCGCACGACGAACGGCAGGGTGACGAAGATGCTGGCAAGGACGATGCCGGGCAAACCGAAGATGATCTTGAACCCGAGGTCCTTTTCGACGAAGCCGAATGCGCCGGCCGAGCCCCACAACAGGATCAGCGCAACGCCGACGATGACCGGCGACACGGCGAAAGGCAGATCGATGACCGCCTGCAGCACACCCTTGCCACGAAACCTATTGCGGGCGAGCACCAAAGCGGTGGGAATGCCGAAAACCACGTTCAGCGGCACCACTATGGCGACCACCAGCAAGGTCAGGTTCAGCGCCGAGATCGCCGCGGGAGTGCTCACCCAGTCGAAGAACTGGCCGAAGCCCGGCCGAAACGTCCGCCACAGGATCAGGGCAACCGGAACGACCAGCAAGACGAAAAGGTATGCAAGCCCGACGAAGCGGATCAGGTATCGAACCCTGGGCGATGACGTCACGCCGCCAACTCCTGACGCTTGGCGGCGCGGCCGCCCACGATCCGCAGAATGAACAGCACCACAAACGAAATCGACAGCAAGACGATGGATATCGCGGCGGCACCCGTGCGGTCGTCGTTCTCGATGAGGGTGCGTATCCACTGCGACGACACTTCGGTCTTGCCCGGAACCGCGCCACCGATCAGGACCACCGACCCGAACTCGCCGATCGCTCGTGAGAAGGCGAGGCCCGCGCCGGACAGCAGGGAGGGCGTCAACGACGGCAGCACGACCGACGTGAAAACCTTTGCGCCGCTTGCACCCAACGACGCGGCCGCCTCTTCGGTCTCGCGATCGATTTCCAGCAGCACCGGCTGCACGGCGCGCACCACGAACGGCAACGTGACGAAGGCCAGCGCCACGGCCACGCCCCACGCCGTGTGCTGCAGGTGCAGGCCCACCGGGCTGTTGTTGCCGTAGAGCGCCAGCATCACCAGGCTGGCGACGATGGTGGGCAGCGCGAACGGCAGGTCGATGATCGCGTCGACGAGCCGCTTGCCGAAGAAGTCGTCCCGCACCAGCATCCAGGCGATGACCAGGCCGAACACCAAATTCACCAACGTGACCCCGGCGGAGATGGTCAGGGTCACCCGGAACGACTCCAACGCGGCGTTCGACGTCACCGCCAACCAGAAGGCGTGCCAGCCACCGCCGGCGGCCTGCCAGGCGATGGCCGCCAGCGGCAACAGCACGATCACCGAAAGCCACAGCGTTGCCACTCCCACCCGCAGCGACGTGGTACCCGACCAGCGAGAACGCCCGGGATTCGCTTGGCGGTGCCCGGCGTCACCGGCCGGGTGACCGAGCTCGGGCGGGCCGGGCGTGATCGCGGTCGTCATCCGGTGGCCTGCGTGTAGATCTTGGTGATGCTGCCGGTGGTCTTGTCGAACAGCTGCGGGTCCACCGCGCTCCAGCCACCGAGGTCGGCAATCGTCCACAGTTTCGTCGGCGCCGGAAACTGATCACGGAATTCGGCGGCAATGGCCGGGTCGACCGGCCGAAAGCCGGCCTGCCCCCACACCTTCTGCGCCGTGGCCGTGTATTGAAAGTTCTTGAAGGCGACCGCGGCGTCCAGGTGCGGGCTGGTGGTTACCACCGCAACCGGATTGTCGATTTTGAAAGTCTGCGGCGGGTTGATGTGCTCAACCGGTTTGCCTGCACGCTCGGTGGCGATCGCCTCGTTCTCGTAACTGATCAACACATCCCCGCTGCCCTGAACGAAAACATCGGTGGCCTCCCTCCCCGAACCGGGCCGCAACTTGACGTGTTCGTGCACCAGCTTGCTGATGAAGTCGACGCCGGCCTGGGTGTTGCCGCCGCCTTCGCTCTTGACGGCGTACGGTGCGAGCAAATTCCACTTGGCCGACCCCGAGCTCAGCGGGCTGGGCGTGATGACCTCCACTCCCGGGCGCAGCAGGTCGTCCCAGTCTTTGATGTTTTTCGGGTTGCCTTTACGCACCACCAGGGTCACCACCGATCCGAACGGAATTCCCTTGGTGGCGTCGGTATTCCAATCTTTGGACACCTTGCCGGCCTTCACCAATCGCGTGATGTCCGGTTCGACCGAGAAGTTCACCACGTCGGCCGGCTTGCCGTCGACTACTCCGCGCGACTGGTCGCCCGAGGCGCCGTAGGAGGTGATCACCTGAATGCCCTTGCCCTCCTCGGCGGCATTGAAGGCGGGGATGACCTTGCTCCAGCCGGGTTCTGGGACCGAATAGGCCACCAGCGTGATGCTGGTGCGCGCGTTGGTTGGGCCGCCCCCGCCCACGACGTCACTGGCGCCGCCACTACATCCCGAGATGACTGCGACGATGAGGGCGAGGGCACTCACCGGCCGCCAGCGCGAAACGATGTCGTGGAGCATTCGGGCCTTCCAATACGGGGACTTGGGTGATAGCGGTCCCGTTGCTGCGGAAAGGCGCCTAAACGACTGGGAGGCCTGACGAACCCCATACCAGACCGCACACGGGATTGGCGGTCAGCGACAACAGTGCACGAAGACATGGCGTTCCACGACACCGGATGTCACGTGCATGGCGGGAAGCCTAACAGGAATCGGGAGGCCCGCCACCGCTCGCGTCGCCATGCCGGCGCGCGGCGCGAAGTCGCACACTCAATGCGTTAGCCACCACGCGACGATCACCAGCACCACGAGCGAGACCAGAATCAACGTCACGTGTGACCGGGGCATGGGCGTTACCCTGGCGCCGCACCGGCGTGGCGGGCGCGGCGCATCAGGGTGATGCTTTTGCCGAGCAGGCCGTCGAGCAGTCCCGCCGTCACCGCGGCCACTACCAGCACAACCGGCATCACCACCATGGCCTGGAGTACGAAAGCGAGCCCGGAAAGCCACAGCTCGTTGCCGTCCCACCAATTCAGGAATGCGGTCACGAAGCTCACCCTATTCGGCCCTGCAGCCGAAAACCAACGTGCGCGGTCCGGCCCCGTCGGCGGCGGCCGAGCGGGCACGGTGCCGGCCCGCGCCCGGGTAGACGTCACGGTGATCGAAAAGCGGGCCCCGACACCGCGGCGAGTGCTCGCCTGCCGCGTCGCGATCGGCGGGCTTCCGGAGCGGTTGGCTCGGCGCCGCGGGTCATCCGAAGTTGCGCCACGTCGGCGAAAGAATGGACGCCGGGCCGGTCAACAGATGATGATGTCGGGATGGTCCTGCACGCCCAGCCCGACGACCAGCCCGCCGACGCCATGCCCGAGGAGGCATTTCAAGCGGACACGGCGGCCTTACCTTCGCCCATCGACTTCAGCGCGCCGGCTCCGCTGGCCTCGAGCGGGGCACTGCGGAACCCGTTCCCGCCGATCGCGGACTATGCGTTCTTGTCCGACTGGGAGACGACCTGCCTGATCTCGCCGGCCGGCTCGGTCGAATGGATGTGCGTGCCGCGCCCGGACTCGCCCAGCGTCTTCGGCGCCATCCTGGACCGCAGCGCCGGCCATTTCCGGCTCGGCCCCTACGGCGTCTCGGTGCCCTCGGCGCGGCGCTACCTGCCCGGCAGCCTGATCATGGAGACCACGTGGCAGACCCACACCGGGTGGCTGATCGTGCGCGACGCGCTGGTGATGGGGCCCTGGCACGACATCGAGCGCCGGTCCAGGACCCACCGCCGCACGCCGATGGACTGGGACGCCGAGCACATCCTGCTGCGAACGGTGCGCTGCGTCAGCGGCACCGTCGAGCTGATGATGAGCTGCGAACCCGCGTTCGACTATCACCGCGTGGGCTCCACCTGGGAATACTCGGCCAACGCATACGGCGAGGCGATCGCGCGGGCCACCAAGCAGCCCGACGCCCACCCGACCCTGCGGCTCACCACCAACCTGCGGATCGGGCTGGAGGGCCGCGAAGCCCGCGCCCGCACCCGCATGAAGGAGGGTGACGACGTATTCGTCGCCCTGAGCTGGACCAAGCACCCGGCGCCGCAAACCTACGAAGAGGCCGCCGACAAGATGTGGCAGACCACCGAGTGCTGGCGGCAATGGATCAACATCGGCAACTTCCCCGACCACCCGTGGCGCGCCTACCTGCAGCGCAGCGCGCTCACGCTGAAGGGGCTGACGTACTCGCCCACCGGGGCACTGCTGGCGGCCGCCACCACCTCGCTGCCGGAAACGCCACAGGGCGAACGCAACTGGGACTACCGCTACGCCTGGGTGCGCGACTCCACGTTCGCGTTGTGGGGGCTTTACACGCTCGGGCTGGATCGGGAAGCCGACGACTTCTTCGCGTTCATCGCCGACGTCTCCGGCGCCAACAGCAACGAGCGGCACCCGCTGCAGGTGATGTACGGCGTGGGCGGCGAACGCAGCCTGGTGGAAGAAGAGCTGCACCACTTGTCCGGTTATGACCACGCCCGACCGGTGCGCATCGGCAACGGGGCCTACGACCAGGTCCAGCACGACATCTGGGGCTCCATCCTCGATTCGTTCTACCTGCACTGCAAGTCCCGTGAGCAGATCCCGGAGAGCTTGTGGCCGGTGCTCAAGAAGCAGGTGGAAGAGGCCATCAAGCACTGGCGGGAGCCCGACAGGGGCATCTGGGAGGTCCGCGGGGAACCGCAGCACTTCACCTCGTCGAAGGTGATGTGCTGGGTGGCGCTCGACCGCGGGGCCAAGCTGGCCGAGCGGCAGGGCGAGAAGAGCTATGCCCAGCAGTGGCGAGCCATCGCAGAGGAGATCAAGGACGACATCCTGCAACACGGGGTGGACTCCCGCGGGGTGTTCACCCAGCGCTACGGCACCGACGCGCTCGACGCCTCGCTGCTGCTCGTGGTGCTCACCCGCTTCCTGCCCCCGGACGACCCCAGGGTGCGCAACACCGTGCTGGCCATTGCCGACGAACTCACCCAGGAAGGCCTGGTGCTGCGCTATCGCGTGGAGGAGACCGACGACGGGCTGTCGGGCGAGGAAGGCACGTTCACGATCTGCTCGTTCTGGTTGGTCTCGGCGCTGGTGGAGATCGGCGAGGTGGCGCGCGCCAAGCGGTTGTGTGAGCGGCTGCTGTCCTACGCCAGCCCGTTGCACCTCTACGCCGAGGAGATCGAGCCCCGGACGGGCCGGCACCTGGGCAACTTCCCGCAAGCGTTCACCCACCTGGCGCTGATCAACGCGGTGGTGCACGTGATCCGCGCCGAGGAGGAGGCCGACGGCTCCGGGATGTTCCAGCCCGCCAACGCGCCGATGTAGCACACCGGCCTCAGCCCAGCGCGCTCACTTTGTCTCGCATGACTTGCGCGATGTCGAGGGCCCTGGCGTTCGTGTCACGCGGCGCTTCCTGCGATGCGCCCGATGAGTCGACGAAGTCAACCTCGACTTCGATGAGGCAATTGTCCCGCACCCCAACGGCCCGCTCGGCGGGGAGGGATGGGGGCGAGAACGACGGCGGTGTGTTCCATTGCGTCGAAATGGTAGCCGCGACAACGGAAACGGCACTTTGCACGTGGGAAATCTTCACTTCCAGCGGCAGGCTTCCGCCCGAAAGGGGGACCGTCTTCCCATCGCATTCGCGCCACTGCCTGGCGAACGTCGCGAACACGGCGTAGGCGTCGGCGGCCGTGGGCATGCTGAGGGCCGCCTCTTGCACCCTGGTCACCGCCGCGCCGGACGCGGCGGGCCGCCATGTTGTGAGCGCGACAGCTCGCACGTTGGCGGCCCGATAAGCGCCCGCCTGCATCATCACCGCGACCCCGAGGCAGCCCTCGCCCCCCTGTGATGGCTCACCGCCCAACATCTCGGCGCCCCCGACAAGCGGCGGGGAGCCAGGGTCGAGCTCCACCGGCTCCCTGACAACGCGGGATAGCGCGCTCTTGCCGAGAAGCACCCGCTCGAGGGTCTGCCCGTCGAGGAATCGCGACGTGCGGTTCGCCGGTGGCCGCGCCGCGCCACCGACCGTGGTGGAGCAGCCCATGGCCGAGATCAGAACGACCGAAAGCGCTGCGGCGCACCAACGTCGTCGCCGGGATACCCCACTGCAGCAAATACTTTCCATGCGCTTCTCGGCTACCTCCCACTTCGCCCGAGTTTAGGCTTGAGGGCACGGCGAACCCGTCGGCCACGCGTGAGCACAGCTCAACCCCAGACAAGTCCCAGGTTGGTGGCAGCTGCCGGTCAGCTCAGCCCGCTGACCTTGTCCATCATCGCGTGCGCGATGATGGCGCTGCGGTGCACGTCGCCCGACCCCTCATCCGACGAGCGCGTCGAATTGAAAAATGCCACTTCGACTTCGACGAGACAGTTCCCCCGCACGCCGATGGCGCGTGCCTCGGGCCTGGGTCCGCTCGACGGCAGGCCCGGCAATTGGGTATCGATCGAAATGGTCGCGGCCAGAACCGATTCGGAGAGTCGCACCTCGGAAATGGTGTCCGCGAAGACGATCGCGGGGCGGTCGGTGATGATGCTCGGGCGTCCGATGGTCACGGTGGTGCCGTCGCAGTCGCGCCACTGCTGTGCAAACTGTTGGAACAACGTGGCGGCCCCGGCGGCGCTGGAGAGGGCGACCACACCCTCGGCGACGCTGATGATCTTCGCCGGCCCGCGCTGGTTCCACCACGTCTCCCGCGCCGCATTCTTGACGTCGCCGGATCGATATACGTCCTTCACCATCATCGACGCGACACCCACGCAATTGGCGGGCGAGACCGCACCGAAGGCCGGCGGCAGCACCTCGGGACCGCCGAAGCGCGCCGGGAGGTCGTTTTTGCTTCCGAAGGACTGGCCCAGCAGCTTCGACAGCTCGGCGTCGTCGAGGAGCACCTGCTTGACCGGTTGCCCGGTGACCGGATGGGGCTTCAGATTCGGCGCTGGCCGCGCGGTGCCGTCGACGGTGCAGCCGGTGGCGAGCGCCACGGCGGCCAGGCAGGAGAGGACGATTCGGGCGGTTCTCATCAGTTGCTGCTCGAGACTTTTCGCAACATCACCTCGACGAGATCGACCGCCCTGCGGCCGGCCTGCACACGCGGACCGTCGGCTACTTTGACGTCGGCGATGACGTCGCCCTTGACGCCCACGGCTCGCTCGAGCGGGCACGGCGGAGCGTGATGGTTGTCCCACGCGACAACGGTCGCCGACAGTACCGGCCCGTCGACGCGGGTGTCGGTCACCTTCGAGTACAACTCGGTGTTGCTCGAGTCGTGGGTGTATATGGTGACCGTGGTGCCGTCGCAGCGTTGCCATTGCTCGACAAACGACGCGAAGAGCCGTTGCGCGTCGGCCGTGGCTGCCAGCTTGATCGCCGCCGCCGTTGCGCTGGACACCGCCACGCCGGAGTCGTAATTCCAGTAGTTCTGCGTCGCGGCCGCATGCACGTGGCCAGGTTCGTAGACGATGCGCATCGCCGGCGCGACGACCCCGAGGCATTGGATCGGTGCGGCGCCACCGCTGTCGCGGATCCCGTTGGGCAGCAGGTCAATACCACCCACCTGCGCCGGGCTGTGCGGCGGCAGCTCGTTCCCGACGGCTGCGCTGACCTCCGCGTCGTCCGGCAGGACTTGCTCGAGCGGCAGGGCGGCGGCGCCGAGATGACCGGCGCGCACGGGTGTGCCGTTGACGGTCGTGACGCATCCCGTGCTCAGCAGACCGATACCCACCATGACAACCGCTCGCATCGGCACGGCTACTTCTTGCCCTTGTCGCCGGCGGCGTCCGTGGACAGGGCCGCGACGAAGGCCTCCTGCGGCACATCGACCCGTCCGATGGTCTTCATCCGCTTCTTGCCTTCCTTCTGCTTTTCCAGCAGTTTGCGTTTGCGGGTGATGTCTCCGCCGTAACACTTGGATAGCACGTCCTTGCGGATCGCCCGGATATTCTCGCGCGCAATGATTTTCGATCCGATTGCCGCCTGCACCGGCACCTCGAACTGCTGGCGCGGAATGAGCTCTTTCAGCTTGGTGGTCATCTTATTGCCGTACGCCGAAGCCCCATCCTTGTGCACGATCGCAGAGAACGCGTCGACGGCCTCGCCCTGCAGCAGGATGTCGACCTTGACCAGTTGGGCCTCTTGCTCGCCGGCCTCCTCGTAGTCGAGGCTGGCGTAGCCGCGGGTGCGCGACTTCAGCGAGTCGAAGAAGTCGAAGATGATCTCGCCGAGCGGCATCGTGTAGCGCAGCTCCACCCGCTCGGGTGACAGGTAGTCCATGCCGCCCAACTCGCCGCGGCGCGACTGGCACAGCTCCATGATGGTGCCGATGAACTCGCTGGGCGCGATGATGGTGGTCTTCACGACGGGCTCATACACCGTGCGCACCTTGCCTTCCGGCCAGTCCGACGGGTTGGTCACCACGATCTCGCTGTCGTCCTCTTTGATGACCCGGTAGACGACGTTGGGCGACGTAGAGATCAGATCCAGGTTGAACTCGCGCTCCAGACGTTCGCGGGTGATCTCCATGTGCAGCAGGCCCAGAAAGCCGCACCGGAACCCGAAGCCGAGCGCCACCGACGTTTCCGGCTCGTAGGTCAGGGCCGCGTCGTTGAGCTGCAGCTTGTCCAGGGCGTCGCGCAGATCCGGGTAATCGGAGCCGTCCACCGGGTACAGGCCCGAGTACACCATCGGCTTGGGCTCGCGATACCCGGTGAGGGCCTCGGTGGCGCCGTGCCGGGCCGTCGTCACCGTGTCACCGACCTTGGACTGGCGGACGTCCTTCACACCGGTGATCAGGTAGCCCACCTCGCCCACGCCCAGGCCCTCGCTGGGCTTGGGTTCGGGCGAGACGATGCCCACTTCGAGCAACTCGTGGGTGGCGCCGGTGGACATCATCAAGATGCGCTCCCGCGGGACGATCTTGCCGTCCATCACCCGGACGTAGGTCACCACGCCGCGGTAGATGTCGTAGACGGAGTCGAAGATCATCGCGCGGGTGGGTGCGTCGGCGTCGCCTTGGGGATGCGGCACCAGCCGGACCACCTCGTCGAGAAGGTGAGCCACGCCCTCGCCGGTTTTGCCGGACACCCGCAGCACGTCGTCCGGCTCACAGCCGATGATGTGTGCGAGCTCTGCCGCGTAGCGGTCCGGGTCGGCCGCGGGCAGGTCGATCTTGTTGAGCACCGGGATGATGGTCAAGTCCCGATCCAGGGCCAGGTACAGGTTGGCCAGCGTCTGCGCCTCGATGCCCTGGGCCGCGTCGACCAGCAGCACCGCGCCCTCGCAGGCCTCCAGCGCCCGCGACACCTCGTAGGTGAAGTCGACGTGGCCCGGGGTGTCGATCAGGTGCAGGACGTAATCTTGGTCCCCGACTTTCCACGGCAACCGGACGTTCTGCGCCTTGATGGTGATCCCGCGCTCCCGCTCGATGTCCATCCGATCCAGGTACTGGGCCCGCATCATCCGCTCGTCGACGACGCCGGTGAGCTGAAGCATCCGGTCCGCCAGCGTGGACTTGCCGTGATCGATGTGGGCGATGATGCAGAAGTTCCTAATCTGCGCCGGCGCGGTGAAGGTCTTGTCGGCGAAACTGCTGATGGGAATCTCCTGGTCTGAACACGATTGCGGCCGCCTGAACACCGGCCCATTGGTATGTCCAGGGTATCTAGGCGGGGTGCCCGAGACCTACTTGGACACAATCGCACCCGCGCGATGCGCGTCTATGCTGCGAATATGGCGTCGGCCCGCAAATCCCAGTGGAAGACGTTCCAGCGGTTCGCGGAAAACCTGGTCTTCGATCGGGCCCCGCGACTGGCCCGGCACGTGCAGAACTCGCAGACCGTGCTGCGCGAACTGCAGCACGCCGTGAAGATCACCGCGAACGTCATCGCGGCCGCCGCGCCGCAACCGCCCGCGGTCACCGCGGGCCGCCCGGTGACCAGCACGAGCTTCCCGACCGCGCAGCGCGCGCGCAAGCTGGTCTACGCGCCCGACCTCGACGGCCGGGCCGATCCCGGCGAGATCGTCTGGACCTGGGTGGTTTACGAGGACGACCCCACCCGGGGTAAGGACCGGCCCGTGCTCGTGGTCGGTCGTGACCGCCGCGTCTTACTGGGGTTGATGGTGTCCAGCCAGGAACGCCACGCCGAGGACCGGGACTGGATCGGAATCGGTTCCGGCGCCTGGGATTACGAAGGCAGGCCTAGCTGGGTTCGGCTGGACCGGGTGCTCGACGTCCCCGAGGAGAGCATTCGCCGCGAGGGCGCGATCCTGGACCGCGAGATCTTCGAAGTGGTGGCCCAGCGGCTACGCGCGGACTACTCCTGGAGCTAGTCGCCCAGCGTGTAACCACGGCGAAAGAATGGCCGCATTTTCGCCCTGAATGCACGCTCGGCGAGTCGGGCAGTCAGCCCCGCTCGGCGACGATGCACGCCGTGAAACGGCGTGAGGAGAAGCCGCGCAGTCAGCCCTGCGTGATGTAGGACTGCAGCTGCTGCTGTTCGGCCTCGAGCTCTTCCATCCGGGTCTTAACCACGTCGCCGATGCTCACGATGCCGATCAGCTTCTTGCCGTCCAGCACGGGCACATGCCGCACCCGGTTCTTGGTCATCAGCACGCTCAGGGAGTCGACGGTGTCGGCTTTCGTGCAGGTGGCGACGGTGGTGGTCATGATCTTCGAGATCGGGCGCGACAGCACGCTGGCGCCATGGGTGTGCAGCTCGCGCACCACGTCGCGCTCGGAGACGATGCCTACGACGCCCTCGTCGCCGACGACGACCATGGCGCCGATGTTCTGCTCGGCGAGCCCGGCGAGCAGCTCTTTCACCGTCGCCTCGGGGTTGATGGTCACCACCGCCGCGCCTTTGTTCCGCAAGACGTCTGCTATCCGCATCAAAGGCCTCCAGCTGGTTGTGATCCGCTTCACAACAGGCTACGGCTTACTCGTGCGGCGCAAAAGCCACGACGAGAAGCGGTAGCCGATCCGTGTCCATACCCTGACGTCGCCGTTCGAAACGAGGACGTCCGACCGGTCGGATCCCCCGAATGGGCCACTGCGGCGGGCCGCGGCTTGCAAGATAGGGCCATGATCGAGATCACGCTGCTGGGGACCGGGAGCCCGATCCCCGACCCGAACCGGGCCGGCCCGTCGACTCTGGTGCGGGCCGGCGGGCAGGTGTTTCTGGTGGACTGCGGGCGTGGGGTGTTGCAGCGCGCGGCGGCCGTCGGCGTGGGCGCCGCCGGATTGTCGGCGCTGCTGATCACCCATCTGCACAGCGACCACATCGGGGACCTCGGCGACCTCCTGATCACCCGCTGGATCAGCACCTTCGCACCGGACCCGGCGCCGCTGCCGATCATCGGGCCGCCCGGGACCGCGGAGACGGTCGAGGCGACGCTGCACGCGTTCCGCCACGACATCGAGTACCGGATCGCTCATCACGCCGACCTGAACGCCCCACCGTCGGTCGAAGTCCACGAATGCACCGAGGGGGCGGTGTGGGACCGCGACGGCGTGTCGATCCGGGTGGCACCCACCGATCACCGACCGGTGGCCCCGACCATCGGGTTCCGCGTCGACTACGGCACGGCGTCGGTGGTGCTCGCCGGGGACACGGTGCCCTGCGCCGGCCTCGACGGGCTGGCGGCCGGCGCCGGCGCTTTGGTGCACACCGTGATCCGCAAGGACATCGTCGGCAACATCCCGCAACAGCGGCTCCAAGACATCTGCGACTACCACTCGTCGGTCGAGGAGGCGGCGGCAACCGCGGCCCGCGCGGGGGTGGGCACGCTCGTCATGACGCATTACGTGCCCGCGCTGGTGCCCGGCCAGGAAGAGCAGTGGCGGGCCCTGGCGGCTTCGGCGTTCGACGGGCGGATCGAGCTCGGCGACGACCTGCATCGCGTCGAAATCGACGCGCCGTAACGGTCAATCCGCGATGTCGTTGCGGCGCAACGGCAGCAGCGCCGCCGCCAGCACCAGCCAGCACAGCGCCGACACCCTGGCAACCGGCAGGATCACGCCCAGGGCCGGCCAGACCAATACCGCCGTCGCCGCTTCGGCGAGGGCGGCGATTCCCAGGCCGGCCCAGGCCACCGGGCTCGGCAGCAAGCCCCGGCTCAGGGCGGGTCCCGCGATCCCGGCGACCATCAGGCCCAGGGCCACGATGTGTCCCGGGCCGCCGACCAGAAACACCAGCAGGTACAGCGCGTCGACCACCGTCGCGTCCCCGGCGACTTCGGGCCGCGACAGCGGCCAGGCCAGCAGGCCGCACAGCCCCAGCGCGCCAGCGGCCAGGACGCCTCCCGTGAGCGCGACCGCGGCTCCCGGCCCGGCAGCGCCGAGCCGGCGCAGCCGGACGCTGACCGTCGCCGTGTAGGCCGCCAACGGGATCGACGACGCAAACGTCGCCACGGCGATGACGCGCACGGCGACCGGCTCCGCACGGACGTAGGCCGCCACCGCGGCCGCCGGACCGTACGGCAGCGGCATCACACCGCCCAGGGCGATCCCGACGGCGATCCCGCCGAAGAGCACCGCGACACACAGCGCGGACAGCAGCAGCAACGAGGGACCACCGCGGTTAGGCGCAGTGTCGTTCATGGCGTGAACGCTATGCCCGCGCCGGCTAAGCCAGCCGGGTGACCTCCACGACGACGTCGAGATCGGTCGCCCCCTGACCGGAGTAAATGCCTTTCAGGGGAGGGACGTCGGTGTAGTCGCGGCCGGCGCCCACGCCGACGTATTGCTCGGAGATCTCTGTTCCGTTGGTGGGGTCGTAACTCCACCAGCCGCCCGTCCACGCCTGAATCCACGCGTGGCTGCGCCCGTCCACGGTGTCCCCGACCACGGCGTCGCGCTTGGGATGCAGGTAGCCCGACACGTAGTACGCGGGAATCCCCATGGCCCGCAACAACATCAGCGACAAGTGCACGAAGTCCTGGCAGACACCCCGACCCGCGTTCAACGCGTCCAGCCCCGACGAGTGCACGCTGGTGGTTCCCGGGAGATAGTCCAGTTCGCCGCGCACCCATTCGCTCGCGGCCGGGACGGCCTCGGCGGGCTGGTGCGACTTGGCGATCTTCTTGGCCACGGACGCAACCTTTTTGCTCGCCGGGGTATGCCCGGTGGGGCGAAGCAACTCGTCGAACCGGTCGATCACCGCCTCGGACTTGAGCTCACCCCAGCCGACGTCGGTCACCGGCGGTTCCGGCTGCTCGGTTTCCACCACCGACGACGACGTCACCGTTAGGTCGGTGTGCGGCGCGTGCAGATCGAATGCCGTTACGGCGGTGCCCCAATAGTCGATGTAGCGATAGGACCGGGTCGCGGGGATTGTCTCGACGCGATTGAGGATGACGTTTTGCCTGGTGTTCGACCGCGGGGTCAACCGCGCTTCGTTGTAGGACGCGGTCACCGCCGACTGGTAGGCATACCCGGTGGTGTGCACCACCCGCAGCCGCCACATCAGCCGTCCCCTTTGCGGCTGACCAGCCGGCCGCGATCGCCGGCATCCGACCACGCCACCCACGGGGTGACGTGAAAGTACTGCACCGACAACGCTTCTCCGACGTCGTGGCAGGTTCGCTGCAGGCCCGCCAGGCGAGTCTCCAGGGACTCCAGCAGTACACCGGGTTGCACGAATTCGAGTTCGCTTCGGGCCTGCCCGAGCAGCCGCTGCGCCTCCCCGGTGGCGCCGATCCGGCTCTGCCGGGAGTGCAGCAGTTCGTCGAGGTTGTGTTCGGCGAGCCGCAGGGAATAGAACACCGAACGCGGGAACAACCGGTCCAGCAACATGAATTCGACCACCCGCCCGGCGTCCAGCACGCCGCGATAGGTGCGCAGGTAGGTGTCATGCGCACCCGCCGAACGCAACAGCGTCACCCACGCCGGGGACGAAGCGCTGTCGCCCACCCGCGAAAGCAACAGCCGCACCGTCATGTCCACCCGCTCGATCGCACGGCCCAGCACCATGAAGCGGTACCCGTCGTCGCGGGACAGTGTCGAGTCGGCCAGGCCGGCGAACATCGCCGCCCGGCCCTCGATGTAGGACAGGAACTCATGGGGCCCAAGGCGTTTCGCGGCACGCTCGCGTTCGGGCAGGGCGTGATAGGTGGTGTTGAGGCACTCCCAGATCTCGCTGGACGTCACCTCGCGCGCCGACTTGGCGTTCTCCCGCGCCGCCGTGATGGCGTCGACGATCGAACTTCCCCCCGAAGCGTTGGTGCTGAAGGCCACCAGGTCGGTCAGCGACCAGACGTCGAGGTCGTGGTGCGGGGGGTCGATGCCGAGCACCCGCAGCAGCAGCCGGGACGCCTGGTCCGGGTCGACGCTGGACTCCTCGAGCAATTGGTGCAGCATTACGTCGAGGATGCGCGCGGTGTCGTCGGCGCGTTCGACATAGCGACCGATCCAGAACAGCGCCTCCGCGTTACGGGCCAGCATCAGCGCTTCGCCCGCCGTTGTTGCCGCTGAAACTGCTGTTCCTGCGGGGATTCCGTGGGTTGCGTCTGGGTCTGCGCGAATCGCTCCGCGCCGTCCAGCACCGGGTCGGACATCGACTCGGGCAGCGAGCGGACGACTTCCGCCGCGCCGAGCTCGTGATCACCGCCCGAGGTCCGCGACGCCAGCACCCAGGTGTCCTTCGAGCCACCGCCCTGGCTCGAGTTGACCACCCGCGAGCCCTCGACCAGGGCCACCCGGGTCAGGCCGCCGGGCAACACCCAGACGTCGTCGCCGTCATTGACCGCGAACGGCCGCAGGTCGACATACCGGGGCGCCAGCGTGTTCCCGATCTGCGTCGGCACGGTCGACAGTTCCATCATCGGCTGGGCGATCCAGCTGCGCGGATCGTCGCGAACCTTCTTGGCGACTGTGGCTAACTCCTTCTCGGAGGCTTCCGGCCCGAACACGATGCCGTAACCCCCGGACCCCTCGACCGGCTTGAGGACCAATTCGTCGATCCGGTCCAGCACCTCTTCGCGTTCGTCGTCGAGCCAGCACCGATACGTCTCGACGTTGGCCAGCAGCGGCTTCTCCCCCAGGTAGTACTCGATCATCGTCGGCACATAGGTGTAGACGAGCTTGTCGTCGCCCACACCGTTGCCGATGGCGCTGGAGACGACGACGTTGCCGGCGCGGGCGGCGTTGACCAGGCCGGCCACCCCGAGGACCGAGTCGGCGCGGAACTGCAGCGGGTCCAAGAATGCGTCGTCAATGCGCCGGTAGATGACGTCGACCTGCACCTCCCCCTCCGTGGTGCGCATGTAGACCTGGTTGTCGCGGCAGAACAGGTCGCGACCCTCGACCAGCTCGACCCCCATCTGGCGGGCCAGCAGCGAGTGCTCGAAGTAGGCCGAGTTGTAGACCCCGGGAGTGAGCACCACCACGGTCGGGTCGGCCTCGTTGGTGGCCGCGGAATTGCGCAACGCGCGCAGCAGGTGCGACGCGTAATCGTCGACCGCACGCACGCGGTGGGTGGCGAACAGATTCGGGAAGACCCGCGCCATGGTCCGACGGTTCTCCATGACATACGACACCCCGGAGGGCGAGCGCAGGTTGTCCTCGAGGACGCGGAAGTTGCCCTTCTCGTCGCGGATCAGGTCGATGCCGGCGACGTGGATGCGGACGCCGTTGGGCGGGACGATGCCCATCGCCTCGCGGTGGAAATGCTCGCAGGAAGTGATCAGGCGGCGCGGGATGATGTCGTCGTTCAGGATCTCCTGATCGCCGTAGATGTCGTCGAGATACATCTCGAGCGCCTTGACGCGCTGGATGATGCCGCGCTCCAACCGGCTCCACTCGGCGGCCGAGATGACCCGCGGAACCAGGTCGAGCGGAAAAGGCCGCTCCTGACCCGACAGCGAGAAGGTGATGCCCTGGTCGATGAAGGCGCGACCCAGCGCTTCGGCGCGGGCCTTCAGGTCCGAGGCGTCCGATGGCGCGAGCTCGGCGTAGATGCCCTTATAGGGGCCCCGAACGGAGCCGTGGGCGTCGAACATCTCGTCAAACGCCATCGAATAGATGTCGGAGGACGTGTTGTAGCCGCCGAAAATGCGCTCGGCGCGCGCGGCGCGCAACCCCCGCCCGGTTTCCTCGAGCTGGCTCGGAAGACTCACTTTTAAGATGCTGCCTCAAATTGACGTTATGGCAGGCCACGGGTTCCCGTTTTGGGAGAAAACGTAACCGACTGATAACCTGGGCAGTCGCTGTGGTGACATCCGGCGCCCCCAACAAACGTCGAAGCGGAGAAGGAACTAGAAGCGTGGCCAACATCAAGTCGCAGCAGAAGCGCAATCGCACCAACGAGCGCGCCCGACTGCGCAACAAGTCGGTGAAGTCGTCGCTTCGCACCGCCGTCCGCGCGTTCCGTGAGGCCGCCCACGCCGGCGACAAGGAGAAGGCCTCCGAGTTGCTGGCCGCGACCACCCGCAAGCTGGACAAAGCGGCCAGCAAGGGCGTGATCCACAAGAATCAGGCGGCCAACAAGAAGTCGGCCCTGGCGCGCGCGCTCAACAAAATCTGACCCGCCCGCTCATCGGTTCCGGTTCGCGGCCAGCTCGGCCACCGTCCTGACCGCCGATTCCAGCGCATAGTCGGCGTCCGCCACCGCACCTTTGACGTTCGCGTTGAGCGCCGCCACCACCTTCATCGCGGCCGCGACGCTGTCGCGCGACCAATACCGAGCCTGTTTCTGGGCCTTCTGCACCCGCCACGGCGGCATCCCCAGTTGCGACGCCAGCCGATAGGGATCGCCTGACAGCGGAGCGACCCGCCCGATCGTGTGGACCGCTTCGGCCAGCGCGTCGGCCAGCACCACCAGCGGCTCCCCGCGCATCATCGCCCACCGCAGCGCTTCGGCCGCCCCCGCGACGTCGCCGGCCACCGCCTTGTCCGCGATGTCGAACCCCTTCACCTCGGCTTTGCCGCTGTGATAGCGGCGGACCGCGGCGGCATTCACGACCCCGCCCGTGTCGGCGACCAGCTGCGAGCACGCGGCCGCCAGCTCCCGCACGTCGGAGCCGACCGCGTCCAGCATGGCGATCACGGTCTCCTCGTCGACCTTGACGCGCAGCGCACGAAACTCCTTGCGGACGAAGTCAATTCGCTCGCTGACCTTGGTGATCCGCGCGCACGGGTGCAAGACGGCGCCCAGTGACTGCAACTCGGTGGCCAGCGCCTTGGCCCGCCCGCCGCCCGAATGCACGACCACCAGCATCGTGCCCAGCGGGACGTCGGCCGCGGCCGAGGCGATCACCGCGGCCGCCTCCTTGCCCGCTTCGCCTGCGGACTCCAGCACGACGATGCGCTCGTCCCCGAACAGCGACGGGCTCAGCAGCTCGGCGAGCTCGTAGGTGCTGACGTCACCCGCCCGCATTCGGCTGACCGGAACGTCGTCGATCCCGGCCCGCTGGCGCGCCGCCCGCAGTACGTCGGCCACCGCCCGCTCGACCAGCAGCTCCTCGTCTCCCAGGACCAGGTGCAACGGCGAAACCTCTGTCACCCCACGATGGTGTCACGACGGACCGACTACGCCGCCCCGGGATCCATCACCGTCGACACCCACCAAGCCAGCGCGCAGAGGGCGGCCGTCAACGCGCCCAGGCCGACCGCGGCGCCAAACCAGCGCCGGCCGCGCAGCCTCGTGACCGCCACGACGATCAGCGCGGTCACCCCGGCGACCAGCACCACTCCCGGCACCCCGGACGGAACGGGCAGCGTCGCACTGGGCGCGCCCGCCGACCAGTGCGCCACCCGCACCACCCACCACAGTTCGGGACCGGTGAAACGGACCAACACGTGCGCGCCGGGCGGCCACACCACGCTGAGCACGGCGGCCGCGCTGCCGAGCACGGTGATCGGCGCGATGACCGGCGCCGCCGCGAGGTTGGCGCCCACCGCCACCAGGCTGACCCGCCCGGAGATGCCCGCCACCAGCGGGGCGGTCACGACATGCGCGGCCGCGGCGATCGCCAGGGCGTCGGCCAGCGGCTTGGGGCAGCCTCTCCCCACCAGGCGGCGCGACCAGGCCGGCGCGATCACGACCAACGCGGCCGTCGCGACCGCCGACAGCGCGAAGCCGACGTCGACGGCCAACTGGGGGGCCAGCGCCAGCAAGACCAGCACCGCGGCGCAAAGCGCCGGAATGGCTTGCCGCCTGCGCGAGGACAGCAATCCCGCCAGCCCGATGGCGCCCATCACGGCCGCCCGCAACACGCTCGCCGTCGGTTCCACGACGATGACGAACGCGATCAGTGTCAGGGCAGCCAGCACGACCGCCGCCCGTGGACCGATCAGGCGTGCGGTGAACAGCACGGCCGCACACACGATGGTCACGTTGGCGCCCGACACCGCCATCAAGTGCGTCATCCCGGCCGCGCGAAAGTCCCGGTCGGTCTCGGCGGGAACCGCCGAGGTGTCGCCCAGCACCAGGGCGGGCAGCATCGCCGCCTGCTCGACGGGCAACGCACCGCGAACCGCGGTTTCGAACCTGTCGCGCACCGTGTGCGCCGCCCGATGCACGGCGCCGGCGGTGCCCAGAGTCGGGCGGCCCGACGCGTTGAGCACAGCGACGGTGAGGTCGCGGCGGGTCGGGCGGCTGATCCGGGCGGTGAACCGCAGTGGCCGACCCACCATCAACCCGTCGCCATCCGACGCGAAATCCGGTGCGCGCGCGAAAACGACCACCCGCCCCGAGATCTGCGCGTCGCGCAGGCGCTGCAGCGTGGCGCGAAACATGAGCCGGCCGCGGCCCAACGACACCGGGCTCTCCGTTGGGGTGACCGTCACCGGGGCGGCCGTCCCGAACGCCGCGGTGATCGGGTGGCGATCGACCGCCTCGGCGCGCAACGCGACCGCGAAGCCGAACCCGGCGCCGGTGACGCCGACCGCGACCAGGCCGGCGCTGACGGCCCGATGCCTCCCGGTCTCCCCTCGCCGGCGCGCGGCGCGCCAGACCAGCGTGCCGGCGGCGGCGACCAACAACAGGCAGGCCTGCGCGATCACCCGGCCGATCGGCCACCAGATCCCGGCGGCGGTCACCACCCAGCAGGTGAGCGCGGCCGGCACCAGGCGCGCGTCAACGCGTGCCGCGCCCGGTTCGGCGAGGTCGGAATCGTGCACGGGGGTCAGACACGGACCAGGGCGCGCAACTTCTCCAATCGCGCGGGCCCGATGCCGTCGACATCGGCGAGCTGGTCGACGCTGGTGAATTTGCCGTTCGCCTGCCGCCAGGCCACGATCGCGGCGGCCGTGACCGGCCCGACGCCGGGCAGGGCGTCCAAGTCGTCCACGGTCGCGGTGTTGAGGTCGAGCACCTCACCCGCCTTCTGCTTGCCCGGCCCCGCTCCGGTCCGCGGTGGCGGTGGCTTGGACGTCGGTGTCGTACCGGAGGCCACCGAGCTTCCCAACGCCGCCGACCGTCCGGGGACGGGCGAAAGCCCGACGACGATCTGCTCGCCGTCGCCGAGCGGACGCGCCATGTTCAGCCCGACGGTGTCCGCGCCGTTGACCGCGCCGCCCGCGGCCTGCAGCGCGTCGGCGACGCGCGCCCCGGGCGCCAGGGTGACCAGTCCGGGGCTATGCACCAGGCCCACCACGCTCACCACCACCGGCCGGTCGGGGCCGGCGCTGGGGTTCGCCGACGATTTGGGGCTCGCCGTCGACGCCTTCTCGACCGGCGGCAATTTGGCCGACATCACCGGCGCCGGCCGGTCACGCAGCAGCGTGAACACCGTGACCAGAACGGCCAGCGCGGCCACGATCGCCAACCCGACGGCACCCGCACGGCCCGGGTCGGCGCGCAGTCTAGCCATCCAGCCCCGATCCGGGGCCGCAGCCGGCAGCCACCGCGGCAGCAGTGAATTCTGGTCCTCGTCCACCGCCTCCCCGGGCGACGTCGACCCGGCGCCGTCGGACTCGGCATCCGGTTCGGCACCGAGTCGCCGCTGCAGACGCTCGGCGGGAAGTTCTGTTCGCATGCGCCGACCGTAGGTGCGCCGACCGCCAGATCGGCCCCCGAGCGGCGGCACCGGGACCGCGACTGTGGACTAAGCCGAGGCTGTGCACAAACCGCTATACGGGATGGGTCAAGATGGACCGAAGAACGCATCGCCAGAACCGGGCATCCATCCGACGCTGGTAGCCACGTTCACCCCCATACGACAGGAGGCCGCCGTGCAACTGGCGCTCACACCGGAGGAAGCCGCGTTCCGCGACGAGCTCCGCACCATCTACACCACCAAGATTCCGGAGGAGCTGCGCGAGCGGGTACGCCGGGGCTCGGCGGAGGTGAACCACGAAGACATCGTGACCAGCCACAAGATCCTGCACGAGCACGGTCTGGCGGTACCGAACTGGCCGGTCGAGTGGGGCGGCAAGGACTGGACGGCCACCCAGCACCAGATCTGGGCCGACGAGATGCAGCTGGCGTGCGTCCCGGAGCCGCTGAACTTCAACACCAAGATGGTGGGCCCGGTGATCGCGGAATTCGGTTCGGAGGAGGTCAAACAACGCTTCCTGCCGCCGACGGCCAGCCTCGACATCTGGTGGTGCCAGGGATTCTCCGAGCCCGAGGCCGGTTCGGACCTGGCGTCATTGCGCACCACAGCGGTGCGGGACGGCGACAGCTACGTCGTCAACGGCCAGAAGACCTGGACCACGCTCGGCCAGTACGCGGACTGGATCTTCTGCCTGGTGCGCACGGACCCGCAGGCGCCCAAACGGCAGGCCGGCATCTCGTTTCTGCTGTTCGACATGAAGACCCCGGGCATCACGCTGCGGCCCATCAAGACGATCGACGGCGGCCACGAGGTCAACGAGATCTTTTTCGAAGACGTCCGGGTGCCCGCCAACCAGCTTGTGGGAGAAGAGAATAAGGGCTGGACGTACGCCAAGTTCCTGCTGGGCAACGAGCGCACCGGCATCGCCGGCGTCGGCCGGACCAAGGTGCGCCTCGCCGAGGTGAAGAAACACGCGGCGGCCACCGGGGTGTTGCAGGATCCCCTGTTCGCGGCCCGCCTGGCCGAGGCCGAAAACGAGTTGCTGGCATTGGAACTCACGCAGTCGCGGGTGGTCACGGACTCCGCGAACGGGCAACCCAATCCGGCTTCGTCGGTCCTGAAGCTGCGCGGCAGCCAATTGCAGCAGATCGCCACCGAGCTGCTCGTCGAGGTGGCCGGGCCCGATGCCCTGCCGGCCGACGGCGAAGACATCGCGTCTCCGGACTGGGCGCAACACAGCGCGCCGCACTACCTCAACTACCGCAAGACGTCGATCTACGGCGGCAGCAACGAGGTGCAGCGCAACATCATCGCGTCCACCATTCTGGGATTGTGAGGCAGCCATGGACTTTCAGTTGACCGACGAGCAGACCCTGCTGCGCGACACGACCCGCGAGCTGCTGTCGCGCAGCTATGACCCGGAGAGCCGCAACAAGGTGATCGGCTCCGACCTGGGCTGGAGCCGCGAGGTGTGGAGTCAGCTCGCCGACACCGGGATCCTCGGCCTCGGCTTCGACCCGGACGAGGCGGGCCAAATCGAGATCATGGTCGTGCTCGCCGAAGCCGGGCGCCGGTTGGCCCCCGAGCCGATCCTGCACGCCGCGCTTGCGCCCGGCGCGCTGATCGCCGAGCGGGGCGCCGACGCCCAGAAGGCGCAGCTCGAAGACGTCGCGGCCGGCCAACGGCTGCTGGCCTTCGCCCACCTGGAACCCGGCCACCGTAAGCCGACCGCGGACGTGGGCACCAAGGCTGTGCGGCAAGGAGATTCGTGGACATTGAGCGGGCGCAAGAACCCGGTGCTCGCCGGCGACTGCGCCGACGCGCTGGTGGTCAGCGCCGCCTTGCCGGACGGCGGCACCGGCCTGTTCCTGGCCGACGCGGGCGCGGTCACGCGTCACCCGTACCGGACCTTCGACGGACAACGCGGCGCGCAGGTCGACTTCGACGCAACACCGGCGGAACCCTTGGGTGAAGCCGTCGACGCGTCCCAGGCCATCCTCGGCACCATCATCCGCATTCAGGCGGCGCTGTGCGCCGAAGCGGTCGGGGTGATGGAGGAAGCGCTGCGGCTGACCACCGATTACCTCAAGACCCGCAAGCAGTTCGGCGTCACACTCAACAAGTTTCAGGCACTCACGCAGCGGGCGGCCGACATGTACGTTTCGCTGGAACTGGCCCGCAGCATGAGCATGTACGCGTCGATGTCGATCGCCGACGGCAACCTCGAGCCGGTGATCGCCTCGCGCGCCAAGCTGCAGATCGGCCGCTCGGGTCGGCATATCGCCCAGGAGTCGATTCAGCTGCACGGCGGGATCGGCGTGACCGCCGAATATCCGGTCGCCCACTATGCGGCCCGGCTCACCGCGATCGAACACATCCTGGGAACCTCGAGCGACCACCTGCACAATCTGATCGACCACATCGGCGACTACGACCTCGCCCGCCTCTAGCGCATGACGGAGCTGTCCGACAGAGTCGTCGAGTTCCTGTCAGCCGGCACCCGTACCGGGATGCTCGGTTACGTCGCAGGCGACGGCCGGCCGCTGGTCGCGCCGGTGTGGTTCGTGGTCGATGGCAACCAGCTGGCGTTCAACACCGGCCGCGAAACCTCGAAAGGGCGTGCCCTGCGCCGTGATCCGCGGGTGGTGATCTGCGTCGACGATCCCCATCCGCCGTATTCGTTCGTTCAGGTGCAGGGCGTGGCCACGGTGAGTGAGGAACCGGCCGACGTACTCGACGTCGCCACCCGGACCGGCGCCCGGTACATGGGTGCCGACCGCGCCGAGGAGTTCGGCCGCCGCAACTCCGCACCCGGCGAACTGGTGGTGCGGGTGCGCCCGACCAAGGTGATCGCCGGTTTCGATATCAGCGACTGACGCGGGCGCCGAAGAACGCGAACCGGTTCGTCGCGAGGATCATCCGGGCGCGCCGACGGGTTCGCTACCGCCTGACTCCGGAACCAGATCCGGCACCTGGCTGGCCAGGTACTCGGCGAGCGAGCTGATCGTCGGGTAGTCGAAAACCGCTGTGGCGCTGATGGTGAACGCGCCGCCGAACTGGCCGTACAACCGGTTGCGGAGTTCGACCGCCATCAGCGAATCGGTACCGAGGTCGAGGAAGCGGCTGGTCGCGGCGGGCGGCTGCGCGAGCCGCAGGAATTGCTGCACCTCCTGCTGCAGGAATTCGGTCAGGAAACTGACCCGCTCCGCCTCCGGCACCTCATGCAGCTTTTTGAGCAGCTCGCTGTCGCCGGGCGTCGTGGCGGTCTCGCGCGGCAGCAAGTGGTCGAGAATCGGTGGGCGTGAACCCCGCAGCATCTTCGCGGCACGCTGCCAGTTGGCCTTGATCACGGTCGCCTGCCCCGTTCCGTGGGCAACGATTTCACCGAGCGCATTGAGGGCTGCCGTGGGTTCCACCGAAACCAGGCCTTGCGCACCGAGGTTGGCGCGCGCGGCCTCCGAAGCGGCCATGCCGCCGTGCGCCCAGGGACCGAAGTTGACACTGGTCGCGGGCAAACCTTGCGCTCTGCGTTCGGCAACGAGCCCGTCGAGCAACGCATTGGCGGTTGCGTAGTTGGCCTGGCCGGGCGAACCGAGCACGCTGGATATCGAGGAGTAAAGGATGAAGAAGTCCAGATCGTCTTTCCTGGTCAATCGGTGCAGATTCCAGGCGCCCAACGCTTTCGGCAGCAGGGTCGTCCGGAAGCGTTCGACGCTCTGCTGCGGCAGCAGCGCGTCGTCGAGGACGCCCGCCAGGTGCAGCACCCCCGCCAGCGGCGGCAGCTCCGCCCGGATCCGCTCCAGCAACTCCTCGACCTGGGACTCGTCGCCGACGTCGGCCGCAACGGTGTGGATCCGGCAGCGGTAGCGCTCGGTTATGTTGGCGATCACCTGTTGCGTGTCCGCGTCGGGTTCGCGGCGGCCGGTCAGCACGATGTCACCGGCACCGAGTTGGGCGAGGTAGGACGCCGTGTGCAGGCCGAGGGCTCCGAGGCCCCCGGTGATCAGATAGCTCCGATCACCTTGCGGCTGTAGCGGGTTCGGCATCTGCAGCACGATCTTGCCGATGTGCCGCGCCTGCTGCATGCGCCGAAACGCGGTCTTGGCCTCGCTCAGCGGGTAGATCTCGGCGGACAGCGGCGTCCACTCGCCGCTGCCCAACCCGTCCGACACTTCGGTCAGCAATCGCTGGATGCGTTCTGGGTCTTGCAGAATCGTCCCGTCCAGCGCAACCACTTCGTAGTCGATGTCGGGACGGGCCGCCGCCATTCGCTCCGGGGTCCAGATGTCCCGCTTGGCGATCTCGGCGAAGCGCCCATTGTGGGCGGTGGCCCGCACGGTCGCCTCCACAAAGCCCTCGTTGGTCAGGCTGTTGAGCACCACATCGACGCCGGCACCGCCGGTGTCGGCGAGGATCTGCTCAGCGAAATCCGTTGTGCGCGAGTCATATACATACTCGACGCCCAGGTTGCGCAGGGTCGCGCGTTTGTAGGCGCTGGCGGTGGCGAAGACGGTCGCCCCGTGCTGCTGCGCCATTTGGATGGCAGCCAGGCCGACGCCACCGCTCGCGGCGTGAATCAGCACGCGGTCACCCGGCTTCAGCTGCGCCCAGTCGAACGCGAGCCGGGCCGTCAGTGCGGCAGCCGGAATGGTCGCCGCAGCCACCGCGCTGAGCCCGTACGGCACCGGCGCCAGCAATTGAGCGGGAACATTGATCCGACTGGCGAACGCTCCCTGCATGAAGCCAAAGACGCGCTGGCCGACCTCGAATCCGGTTACGTCGAAACCCAACTCGGTGACGATACCCGCGAAGTCGCCGCCGATCAGCCCCGGATCGCCCGGGTAGAGGCCCAGCACATTGAGCACATCCCGGAAGTTGAGGCCGGCGGCCTCCACCCGAACTTGCACCTGGCCCGCGGCCGGCGACAGCACTTCCGTCTCGGCGAGTCGCAGGTTGTCGATGGCGCCGCGTTCAGTCGGCGCCAGGACATAGTCGCCTGTGCGCGGCACCGCGAGGTGACCGCTGCGCGCCCATGGCACCAGCCTGGATGCCAGGAACTTGCCTTGCCGCAGTGCGAGTTCCGGCTCGTGGACAGATCCGTCCGGTGCGCGGAGCAGGCGTGCGAGCGAGTGCGCGGCCGTGTCCGATCCGTCGTGGTCGGCCAGCCTGCAGCGCAGCGTGGGCTGCTCGGCGATGGCGGTACGCCCCAGCCCCCACAGCGCCGCCTGCACCGGATCCACCTTTTCGCCGGGTTCGGTCGCCACCGCTCGTTCGGTGATGATCCACAGCCCGCCAGGCAGATTCACTCCCTCTTCGGCCAGCAGAGTTCGCATCGCGCCGAGGATGTTGTCGATGTCGGTCTCCAGCCGAGCGCCGAACTCGTCGCTTGACTCCTCCGAGTTCGGTCGGCCCCCGCCACGCCAGACGATGCCGGTGATCGACGCACCGCTCTCCTGGGCGCGTGCGATGAGCTGCTGCCAGCCCTGCTGGCCCATCGCCGCTTCGGACCGGATACAACCCGGTAGCTCGGCGGCCAGCTCGTCGAAACCTGCGACCAGCCATGTGCCGTGGGCTTTTTCGCCGGGTCCGGTATCACTGATCGGCTCGGGCACCGGCACCTCATGCCAGCCCAGGGTGTACAGCAACCGGGAAGCGTCGCCGCCAAGCCCGCGCAATAAGGCTTCCCGGGGCGCGCGTTTGACGGTGAACTCGCGTATTCCGCCCAGGTGGCGGCCATTCCGATCCACGAAATCGAGATCGAAGACCTGGGTTTCGCTTTCGATACCGCCGGTACGCCACTTCGCGCGGCAGTAGAACCGCTGCGGCATCCGATCCGACAGCACCACCCTTCCGTACCGCAGCGGGAGAAACAGATCCGGAACCGCGCCCTGTTCGGTGGCCGCGAGAAGCGCCGGGAAGGCCGGGAAGGCGACGCCGGTGCAGAGGTCCAGCAGCACCGGATGGATGGGCTCACTGCCCAGATGTTCGGCGAGTTCGTCGCCGACGACGACATCGCCGAGCGCCTCACCTTCGCCCACCCAAAGCGATTTCAGGGATGTCGACCAGGTGGGTCCCCACGCCAGCTCCATGTCGGCGAAGAGCCGGACGTTGACTCGGCGGAACCTGTCGAGGCGGCGATCGAGCGGTTGAACCGCACCCGTCCGCAGCAGCTGTTCGACACCTTCGCCGACATGGAGCTGGCGTGGGGACCCACCTGGTCGACATCCCTGAAATCGCTTTGGGTGGGCGAAGGTGAGG
>NZ_LZKF01000004.1:0-38554 GCF_001672665.1 Mycobacterium sp. E2238
GACGCACGTCGTCGAGTTTGATGTCCAGGTTGTCGGCCAGGCTGCGGACCTGACCGCCCCACATCGACACGATCACCCCGGGCAGAAACATCATCGGCGAATCGTCGTCCGCCGTTGTTCCGAAACCCATTGCTGCTCCGGTGAACTCGGCGTCATCGTAGTTCCCATAGTCGAAGATCTCCTGCACGGTGATCGAATCGACCCGGGTGGTCAGGCTGGCCGCTGAGTGCACCAGCGTATCGCCGGAGAAGCCGGGGTCGATGCCGTTCACGTACAGCGAGGTGTTACCGGCAGCACAGGCACGCACCAAGGGCTCCCGCAGCCAGTCGTCGGCATGGCGGGGTGTGACCAGCCAGACCATCGACGTGCCGACCACGTTGGTGCCCGCAGCAAGGAACTTGGCCATCTGTTCGATGGCTTCCATCGGTCGGGTTTCGCCTTGGGATGTGTAAACCACGCAGTCGGCGCCGAGGGCCACCAGCGCGTCGATGTCGTCGGTGGCGATGATGCCGGTCGGTTGGTCCAGTCCGCACAGCCGCGCCGCGTCCTGGCCGATCTTTTCGGCGCCGGCGGCGTGCACACCGACCAGTTCGAGATCTGGTCTGCCGATGATGGCCCGCAACGAATGGCGGCCCACATTGCCGGTGGAGAATTGAATGACTCTGCGCACGGTTACCTTCGCCCTTCCAGCGGCCGGTGATGCACCATGATGACGCGTTTGATCGCCGCGCAGGGTCAGTAGTCGGGTATTGGCAGCGGCGAATTGTTGGAGTCGATGCCGCCGTCGACGTGAAAGGTCGCGTTGGTCGCGTAACAGTCCCTGGTGCACAGATACACTGCGAGCCGGCCGAGATCCTCGACGTCGCCCAGCCGATGCAGCGGCGTGGCCTCTTGCATCTTCTCCAGCGACCCGGGCATCAGATCCAGGCTGCCCTTCAGGCCATCGGTGGCGAATGATCCCAGGGCGATGGCGTTGACGCGAATCTTCGGGGCGAGTTCCTGTGCCATGGCACGTGTGAGCGCTTCGAGTCCGCCCTTCGCGACGCAATAGGCGGTCAGTGCCCGGATACCGAACCGCGCCGAGCCCGACGAGATGTTGATGATGGAACCGTGCCCGGCGGTGAGCATGTGCGGGGCCGCCAGCTGACTCATGATGAAGGCCGATGTCACACACCAGTCGAAGGTGTGCCGGAAGTCTTCGTCGGTGATGTCCAGAAACCGGGCGTACGTCGACCCGCCGACGTTGTTGACCAGGATATCGATGCGGCCGAAGCGCTCCATGGCCGTATTCACGACCCGTTCTCCGTCGGGACGGCTCATCGCATCGGCGACGAGCGCCAGCCCCTTGCCGCCCGCCGCTTCGATACCCTCAATTGTGCCAACGATATCCGCCTCGGTACGCGCGGTTCCCACAACCGTGGCGCCCGCCTCCGCCAACACCCGGGCGATGCCCGCCCCGACGCCCTTCCCGGCGCCCGTGACGATCGCAACCTGTCCATCCAGCCGGAACTGCTCCAGCGCCATGCCGGTCCCCTTCGATCGCGCGTGGTGTGCGCCGTTCAATTTAGGAATCCTGCTGACTAAAGTCAATCAATTTGCGGAGCCAGAATCTGTAGCGACCAGCGCCATCGAACAATGCGCAAGTTATACAAGCATTTTTGACGGGAACACGGCATAATGACGCAGTTACCCTCGAACGTCTTGCATGAGTCAGGTCAACCGTGAGGAACAAATGGCTGTGACGGACCGGCTGTCGACACGCGAGGCGAAGCGCCTGCAGACGAGGGAGCGATTGATGGGCGCCGCGATCGCCGAATTTGCCCGCGCCGGTATGGCCGAGGCCGACGTCAGTGCCATCGTGGCCGCGGCGGGAGTGGCCCACGGCACCTTCTTCTTCCACTTCCCCACCAAGGAGCACGTGCTGCTGGAGCTGGAACGCCGCGAAGAGGACCGGATAGCCAAGCAGTTCGCCCAATTCTTGAAGTCCAAGCACGACCTTGTTTCCGCATTGAACGAGGCGGTCCGCTTGGTGGTCGGTTTGGAGCGCCGGCTAGGCGACCGGCTCTTCAATGACTTTCTCGCACTGCACTTCTCCCAAACCCGTCCACAGACCGAGGATGGCACGGATCACCCATTGATCGTCTTGGTCGCCCAGGAGATCGCGCGGGCGCAAGAACGCGGTGAGACCGATCCGGACGTCAATCCCATGAACAGTGCGGTGTTCTTCCTACTCGGCCTTTACGCCCTGTTGATCACCACTAACCATTGGCCCACCGGCCACACCTTGCTCGAAGACTACGTCGCCAGGATGTTGCGAAGCTTGCAGCCCTAACGGAGCGTGCCGAGCAACGGCAACACTTCTCCGGACGGCGCTGAGCACACCGCCGACCTCGAAAGAGCGGTTGTGCGTGAAATGATGGGGCGTGCGAACGATGCCTCAACACATCTCAGCCTGACTGCTGTCAGCACCATCCTCTAAAAGCCCAGGCGTGGGGAGCGGTGCCGTTCGCTGACGCTCCGGTTATATCCCTACCCAGTTCATGAGAATTGGCCATCGGCATCGGATCGACGGCAGCACGCAGGACGGCGCCAACACGCATTTTGCTGACTGAAGTCAGCCTGTTATAGTGCACACGCCGATCCAATCAGCGTTGATGACGGGGAGGGTTCGTGAATCTGCCGAAGCTTCATCAGCGTGATACCGCCGTCGCCACAGCCGCCCGCTCAACCGGCCCGGCCTACGGTCTGACAATCGACGAGCACATGGAACGGTCGCAACTCGCACAGCGTCAGGCCGACAAATGGCTTATCTCCGGCAGTCTCCTGATCGGTACCGCGGCCCTGGGCGTCTTCGGGTTACCGTTGTTCCTCTGGGGAGTCCGGTTGCTGCGCCGGGCCCTACGCGATGGCCTCTCCGTTCGGCCGATGTTGGTCACGTTGCTCGGCTATCTCGTTATCATCGACGCCGCCATCAACACCGTCGGGTGGGCGCTTGACCTGGTGGCAAATCACACTCTGCTAGCCCGCGTGCTGCTCAACGGTTGGGGCAACATGTTCGATGCCGGTTATTTCTGGCATTACAACGAGCTGTGGGTCGGCGGCGCGGCGGGCCCGGGTGAAAAAGCCTGGGAAGTCGGACTCATCCTGACGGTGTTCACGATGCGCATCGCCGCTGCCATCGGCTTCCTACAGATGAAGCGCTGGGGCCATCAGTGGATGGTCGTCACCTGCTGGATGGGCGTGGTGATCTGGATCGGCTACGTCTTCAACATGACCATGTTCGCCGACGTGCGCTTCGCCGGCGTCGTGTTGCCGGTCGTCGGCTGGTGGCTCTACGACATCTTCTACATCACTCCATTCCTCGCCATCCCCTACCTGCACACCGTCAATCGCGAACTCTTCTCCGACTGAGATGCCGCACGTCTTGCTCGACGACCGGATGTGCCTGGCGAATCCAGGCGAATCCGGCGATCGCCGCGTAATTTCGGTGCGTCAGAAACTATGTTGCCGAACTATCGGGCGGCACAGACGGCAGATCCGATCCACGCATCACGTTGCTGAATCCCCGTCGTCAAGGAGGTCAAATCGTGGCTTATCTATGGGAGATCCTTCGGTATGTCGCCGCATGGGGCGGCACCGGACTGATCATCTGGTTCTGGTATTGGCTGTTCTCCAACATCGGCACGTTCTGAGCGGTGAACCGGGCGGCGGAAGCGCGGGGAATGCGGTCAATGGCTGAAGATTCTCCCGCAATCGCGCTGGAGCGGAGTTGCTCCGTGACGGCGGTCGCGCTCAGTGATCAACGTCGCGAGGGCGTCCGGCTTATCACCGGTGAACGGCGTGGCTTCGGGCTGAATGCAGCGCTCACGTTCGTGCATGTCCCCTACCCCGCGACCTCCGATTGGACACGCAGAACCCTGACATGCGGTGTGGCCCTGCAATGTTCGCCATCGAAGGAACGCGTCATCGAATATCGGCTGAACGAGTTGTCCGCTCGGGAGCTGCGTGCGCTCACCCTTGTCGAGGCCGGTGTCGCGCTCGGCTGGATAGCGTCGCGGTGGCCGGGCCTGCTATCCGAGCTACACCGGGTACTTCCCGAAGTCCCTTCCGAGCCCGGCGATACGAGCGCGGAGCAGATGCTCAACCATGCAATTGCGCTGGCAGCCACGGAGCGGGCTTTGCCGATTCATCCGCTGCTAGGCGAGCTACCGTTGGCCTACACGATGCCGCAGGGCTTGACCGACAGATTGCGCCGCAGCTTCGGCCGGATGCCATGGACCACAACGCAAAAGCGCCGTCCGCGGCCGTACTCGGTTCCCGTCGGCGGCGACGGCGGCGTCCGCAATCCCAATTTGCCGCCACCGAGCCGGCCGCAGGACAACGATCTCGACGTAACGCCAGAACACCGGCCCGGGATTCCCTATCCCGAATGGAACGTGTGGACAAAGCGTTTCATGCGCGACCACGTCGCCGTGATCGAGCATGCCGACGGCGGGCGCACCCGCCGTCCGGTGCCGGTTGCCGTCGACGTCCGCAAGTGGTTCGAAGAACACACCCACCGTGCGATGACGAACGGCCTCGAAGACGGCTCCGACCTCGACGTCGACCAGTATGTCAACCACTACATCGACATGACCACCGGCGAAGCCAAGGAGCCGAAGCTTTTCCGCGAGCTGCTGCCGAGCAGCCGCGACGTCACCACGGCTTTGCTGCTCGACGGCAGTTCGTCGTTGGGGGTACACGGCGGGCGAATCTTCCAACTGGAATTAGCTTGTGCCGATGCGCTTTCGCGGGCCATGACGCTGGCCCGCGAGCGTCATGGTGTCTTCGTGTTCACCGGCAATACCCGCCACCGAGTCGAAGTGCAGTGTCTGAAGGACTTCGAAGACCGCCAGCTGGTGGCTCCCAGCGGGCTGGGCCTGTCCACCCGTGGATACACGCGACTCGGCGCGCCACTGCGCCACTTGACGAGCCGACTCCTGGCGCAGCCCTCCGAGCGGCGCCTGCTGATCGTCATCGGCGACGGCCTCATCTCCGACGAAGGCTATGAAGGCCGCTACGCCTGGGCGGATGCCGCGCACGCCGTCGAGGAGGCCAACGATGCGGGGGTATCGATGTATTACGTCGGGGTGGGCCCGACCCGTGTCGATCCCCTTCCCGAGGTGTTCGGGCCCCGACGGTCGCAACGGATCCGACGGGTAGAGGAGCTCCCAAGGGTGTTGGCTCACGTCCACCGTGAACTGGTCGCCGCATGAACGCCGCCGCCACCGAACTTTATTTCGCAAACGGCAACGAAGTCCAGCTGTTCGAGCAGGCCTTTCGCCAGCACATGCCCGTGATGCTCACCGGCCCGACCGGATGTGGCAAGACCCGTTTCGTAGAACACATGGGCCAGCTGTTGCAACGACCGGTCGTCACCATCAGTTGCCACGACGACCTCACCAGCTCCGATCTCGTCGGCCGCTTCATGGTGACGGGCGGCGACGTGGTCTGGACCGATGGCCCGCTGACCCGCGCCGTCAAAGCCGGCGCGATCTGCTACCTCGACGAAGTCGTCGAAGCTCGCCACGACTCGCTGGCCATCCTGCATTCGCTCACCGATCACCGCCGGTCGCTCTATCTCGATCGAGCCGGCGAAGTCGTAACCGCGCCGGACACCTTCATGCTGGTGTGTTCCTACAACCCGGCGTACCGCAGCTCGCTCAAGGAGCTCAAACCATCCTTCCGCCAACGGTTCGTCACTCTCACGATGAGGTATCTGCCACCCGAGCGGGAGAGCGAAGTGATTGCCGCCGAAGCCGCGATTCCCATCGCGACGGCGCGGCGGTTGGTCGAATGCGCGGTTGCCATCCGCACCGCCGACGAAGCCTTCCACTTCGAGCCGCCGTCGACCAGGGTCTTGGTCACGGCCGCGCACCTGATCGCTGCCGGCGCAACCGAATTCGATGCCGCCGACGCGTGCATCCTCGCGCCACTGAGCACCGACGGCGCGGTCACCGACGGTCTACGCGAAGTCGCGGCAGCCAGCCTGGCCGCCACCGACGCCCCAAACGCAACCCCCTAAGAAAGGAGTCCGGCATGGACCAACAGGAACAGAAGCGCAAGAGGGCGCTCATCGTCTTCCAGATTTTCATTTACGGCTACCTGCTGGTGATGTTCGGCATCCAGCTGTACATGTCGTTCGCCCGCGGGTGGTGGGATCTGTGAATCCCGTTGCCGCACAGCCGGCGAGGGCGGTCGGCTTCGAGGATCACCACGACGAATCGCGCCAAGCGCAGCGTCGCGCCGACAAGTGGATGATCGTCGGCGCCGCCCTAATGGGCATGTGGGCGCCGGGCCTCATCGGGTTTCCGATCTTCATGCGTGGGGTGTGGCTGCAGCGCCAAGCGCTGCGCGCCGGCCTCTCGGTCCGGCCCATGATCGTGACGCTGATCGGCTATCTGGTCCTGATCGACGGAATGCTCAACAGTCTGGGCTGGGCCCTGGACTTGGTCGCCAACCACACGCTGATCAACCGGGTGCTGATGGTGGGCTGGGGCAACATGTTTGATGCGGGCTACTTCTGGCATTACAACGAGCTCTGGATCGGCGGTGCGGCGGGGCCGGGCGAAAAAGCCTACGTGGCAGGACTGATCCTCACGGTGTTCTCCATGCGGGTGGCCGCGGCGATCGGATTCTTGCAGATGAAGCGGTGGGGGCATCAGTGGATGGTCGTCACCTGCTGGATGGGCGTGGTGATCTGGTCGGCCTACGTGTTCAACATGACCATGTTCGCCGACGTGCGCTACGCCGGTGTCGTCTTCCCGGTCATCGGCTGGTGGCTCTACGACATCTTCTACATCACCCCCTTCCTCGCCATTCCCTATCTCCACACCGTCAACCGAGAAATCTTCACCGACTAGGTCGCAAGGAGCGATGCCATGACCGCACCGACCCCCACCGAAGAGCAAGAACCCACCGCTGGTCTCGAGCCGGGGACCACTCCGTACTACGCGCGAATGCACAAATGGATCAAACGGGCGGTGCTGGTATGTCTGGTCGCCTTGGTCATCGAAGGCGCGTTCACGCTGCCGTTCATGGCGGTCTATTACGGCTATCCCACGCTGAGCCTCACCCAAATCTGCAGCGAGCTGCTCAAGATTCGCTACTCCAACGACACCCTGGAGTGCAAGTACCCGTACCCGCCCTTCGGACCGCCCGAGGGCGCTGAGGGCAAGGCCACCGCGCAGGACGTGTGGGGCATCCAACCGATACCGAAGTACCACAGGCTCGGGTTCCGCGAACTCGTCAAGATCCACAACGATAGGCTCGCTCGTCAAGCCGCCCAACAGCATTCGGCAGCACACCCGTGACCTATCGCGTTGTCTAGTGCCTGTCGGCCTTGGAGCGCAGCGCTGGTCGCTTTCTGCTCGGCTCACTTCGGCGTCGAGATGCCGCACATCAGCGTGTCTATCAGCGCGTAGTAGCGTTCGGTCGTTTCCTCCGCCGAGGTCGTCACACTGAGCATGCGGTAGAGCGGGGCTCCGATCAATGCATCGGTGGCAGCTTCGACGTCGGCATCCCCCCGAATCTGGCCCTTCGAGATTCCGACGCGTAACCGGTCTGCAACTGCCTGGTGGAAACGGCCGGTGAGTTGCTGGTAGAGGGTGTCGCGGTCGCTCAGGTCTTCGGCAGCGGCGGCGGCGAGAGCGCGGATGAGGGCGACATTGGCAGCGGCCGAACCGATTTCGGCGTACGCGCGCATCCAGCTTCTCAAGTCCTCGACCGTGTCTCCCGTGTCGGGAAGCGTGAAGTCGGTTTGGTCGTAGGCCTGCATGACCGCCTCGGCGACCAGGGGACCTTTCGACGGCCACCGTCGGTACACCGTTTGGGTAGCCACGCCGGCGATCGCGGCGACCTTGTCCATCGAGACTCCGCTATAGCCGGCTTCCACGAGGAGCGACCGGGTGGCTTCCAGGATCGCCTCGTGCACTGCCGCGCTCCGCGGTCGCCCCCGGCGGGATTGGCTCACATACAGAACCTAGAGCAATGGCTCGACGTCGCGTCTAGGCAACGGCACCGAAGTGTGTCACGATTAACGAGAAAATATTTCTCGTAATTGGCCCTGTGGACCGGCGCGCGACGCGCGAACGCGGAGCACGGCGTCTGGTGGTGAAGGTGGATACATGCGTGAGCTGTGCGTCATCACCGGAGGCGCGGGTGGAATGGGAATGGCCACAGCCAAGATCGTCGGGCAAGACCGGCTGGTCCTCGTCAGCGACGTCAGCCCGAGCCGGCTGGAGGTGGCGTCAGCCGAATTACAGCGCCTCGGCATCGACTGCGTGGCGGTCGAGTGCGACGTAACCAACCGCGCCTCGGTCGCAGAGCTGATCGCCACCTCGACGTCGTTGGGCTCGGTGACCTCGGTGATCCACACGGCGGGTGTCAGTCCCAGCATGGGCGACGCCGAGCGCATCCTGCGCATCAACGCGTTGGGCACGGTCCATGTCAACGAGGCGTTCCTCCCGCTGGCGCGTGAGGGGTTCGCGATCGTCAATGTCGCGTCCATGGCCGCGCACGTGTTCCCCCGGTGGTTCATCCCCAAGCGACGGTTCAAGGACGCGCTGCGCGACGAGGACCGATTCATGGCCAAGGTGACCTCGGCCTGCAACATCGTGCCGACCAGGTTCCGCCCCGGTTTGGCGTACTCCATCAGCAAGAACTTCGTGACTTGGTACTGCGCATCTCAAGCGGCCCGATTCGGCAACCGCGGTGCCCGCATCGTCTCGGTGTCTCCAGGCAGCATCGACACCGAGATGGGCAGGTTGGAGGAGCAAGCCGGATCGGGCGCGATGGTGAAACTGGCCGCGTTGAAGCGCTTTGGAAAGCCCGAGGAAGTCGCCGAAGTGCTGGCTTTTTGCGCTTCGACCAAAGCCGGCTACCTCACCGGTGTGGACATCGCCTGCGACGGCGGCGTTCTGGCGGCGTTCACGCTCAAAAACATGCTGCCGCTGGCAGCACGCAACGCCTAGCCCCGCGTTCCCCGAAGGAGGACGACATCGCGATGACGGACAACGACACTCGCGGCGAACGCGCACGCCGAGCGCTCGGTCAACTGACCAGCTCAATCGGTGTGGCGCACTTCCTCGTTCCGCGGATCTTCGATCCGTTCAATCGCCTGGGTTTCCCCAACCACGCACGCACTTTCACCTACGTCAACGGCGCGATCGAAACGGCGCTCGGCGTCCTGATGCTGCGCGAGCGAACGCGTCGACCAACGGCGGTCTTGTCCGCTTGCTACATCGCCTACTTGACGATCAGCATCCTCTACACCCAACTCCGCACGCGACGCGGCGACGGTCGCGCAGTTCAGCGGTCAGGGTAGGAACAACCGTGTCGCTCAGCCAGACCGCCCAGAAGGCGACCGAAACCCTAAGGCCAGTCGCCGACGTCGTGCGGATGAATGTCGCCGCCGCCGTCCGGACCCGCCGACGCGGCTACAACGGTTGGACCGGCGCGATCAACACCGACTACGACCCGCAGGACCCTGCCACCGCCGCGGACCCGTTCGAGGCGTACCGCGCCCTGCACCGAAGCGGCCGCGTGCACTACAACCCCAGGCGGGCCACCTTCGTCCTCAACCGCCTTGACGACGTGCGGGCGGCGTTGCGCGACACCGACAAGGTCACCAGCACCCAAGGGGTCACGCGCCTGCGGATGTCCGGCTCATTGGCGGTGCTCACCGACGGCGAGGAACACACCCGACTGCGTAAGCAAGTCCAGCCCGGATTCAGCACAGGCGCCATGAAGTCCTGGCAGGAGATGACCGAGAAGCTAGCCATCGACCTGGTCACCGACGTGCTGAAGGACCCCGGATGCGATGTCGTGCAGCGCTTGGCCATACCGATGCCGATACGCTTGATCGCCCAGATCCTGGGCGTACCCGAGACCGACGTCGGCGACTTTCGTCGTTGGTCCGAGCGCGCCGTGGGAGTCATGGAGCTCAAGCCCACGCTCTCCGGTGTCGTCGGCGCGGCCAAGTCGATGTCAGCCATGGTGGCTTTACAGCGTTATTTCACAAGCCAATTCGCCGCGGGTGGACTCAAAGGGTCCAGCACCGTGCTCGGCCGGCTCATCGAGCACAACACCGACGGCAGCCTCACCGATAATCAGCTTCTGCTCATCGCCATCCACCTGCTGATCGCCGGCAACGAGACCACGACCAACCTGCTGGGTGGCATGTTCGACACCCTGGCCCGCCGGCCCGAGCAGTACGACCTGATTCGCGCCAACCCCGACCTCATCCCCCTCGCCGTCGAAGAGCAGCTCCGCTTCACCACACCCATCCAGAACCTTTACCGCTACACCCGGGCCGACTACCGAATCGGCGACGTCACCATCCCCACCGGATCGCGTGTGCTGCTGTCCTTCGGCGCGGCCAATCGTGACCCCGCCGCGTTCGACGATCCCGATGAGTACCGCGCCGACCGCAATCCGCGGATGCACGTCGCCTTCGGGTACGGCCCACACATGTGCCTCGGGGCACCGCTGGCCCGCATGGAAGCCCAAGCAATACTGCGGCAACTCGTCACCCGCGTCGCCCGAATCACTCCCGCGGGGCCGACGCGGTGGTCGAGCCACAGCTCGCTACGCGGACCCACCCGCTTGCCGATCCGCCTAACCCCCGCCTGACGTAGACCATTGCTGGTGCGCCAGCAAGACCCAGCCTTCTAGGTGGTCACTTCGAGCACTTGTATTTCGCCGGTCGTGCCGTCGACCTCGACAAGCGCGCCCGGCGGCAAAGTCTTGGTGGCGCCCGCAACGTCCACCACACACGGAAATCCGAACTCGCGGGCCACCACCGCCGCGTGCGACATCGGACCACCCAACTCGGTCACCACGGCCGCGGCATAACAGAATGCGGCGGTGTAGCCGACGTCGGTCACCTCGGCGACGAGGATTTCGCCGGGCTCCAGGTCGTCGATCGTTTCGGGCCGCACGATACGCACCCGGCCTCGCACCTTCCCTCCACACACGCCGACACCGCGCAGCGTCTCGCCGCTGGTCAGAACCTCCGATGCCGCTGCGGTCGGTTGCCAGCTACCGCTGAACACCGTCGGCGGAACCACAGCGGCCAGCCGGCGTTGTTCGGCACGGCGCCGGGCCACCAGCGCACCGACATCCGCCGGCAGCGCGTCGAGCTCGTCGACGAGCAGATAGAAGACATCGTCTGCGGTATCGAAGGTTCCCGCCTCGACCAACCTGCGCCCGTACTCGCGCATGAGAGTGCGCAAAACCCAGTTGGCCCGAACCACTTTGTCGCGGCGGACCTCGCGGTCACGGAGCTGGCGCGCTGCCAGCTGCGCAATCGGTTTGGCGTGCAAAGGAATCCGGGGCGGCTGCGGCTGGGGCGGTGCAGCGACACTCATCGCTCTGGTCACCATTCGGACGAGCAGCTCGGGATCATCGGCATAGCTGATCGACAGCATCTCGAGTTCGGCCGGACCACGATGACCGATCAGAGCCAGCTCCGCCAATACGGCGGCGTGAAACTCCGGCGCCTCGACGGCCAACTTGCCGAGCCGCTCCCCCGGTTCGGCCAGCAGCGCCGTCACTTTCGGGTCGCGTTGCGCGGCAACCACCAACCGCTGCATTGCCTCGACCGAACGCGCACTGACTAATTCCGGTCCCGCTGGCGCGGCGGTGTCCCGCCCACACAGGCCGCGCAGCAGGACATTGAAAGCGGCGCACAGCATGAACGACGCCGAGGCCAGCACCCAGCCGTGCACCACATCATCGCGCGCCAACGAGATGAGGCTCAGCAGTCGACGGTCATCCAACCGGGCGACGTCGTCGGCCAACCGCTCCAGGCGATCGACATCGGCGACGAACTCGTAAGTGTCCCTGGACGAGCCGGCGGACAGGCCGACGAGGTTAACCCCGAACACCCCGATGTTGCGCAGGGTCCGCAACTGCTTTCGAACGCGGCCGGTCTCGTTGCGTGGACGTTCCGCACCGAAGATCGGCAGCGACGCCATGCTGGGTCCGAAGAACCCGCTGTTGCTCACGATCATCGCGGGCTTGGCAAACGGGACGGTCTCGGCCATGAAATGCGCGGAGGTGATGGCCCCGTAAAGCCGGTGGGCGAACACGGCGACGGTCCGCGTGGCGATTTCACGCTGGACGATGCCGCCGGGCCGCAGCCGCTCGGCGATGGCCACCCCGCCCGCGCGCAGCCCGCGCACGGTCGCCGACGCCGACGCCGGCGAGAACGGGCCGGGTAGCGCCTCGGACAGATTGGTGGCCAGAAAAGTCGGAAAGCGCGGGTCGATCGGGGTATCGAATTCCCCGTTATCGCCCGCTGGGCCAGCCCAATTGGGTTTCACCCCGTCATCGGTCGGCGTGTCAACGGAAGGAAGGTCAACGATGTTGGCCATCCGCCAGGGCAGCGACACCACCCGGCTGCCCAGCGTGACCCGGCCGCGCACCGCGACCGCCAAATCCTCGACACATTCACCGGAGTTCCACGCCGGGCGGAATCCCCACTGCTCGCGCAGCCGCGCGGTGTCCATGAACGCGGCGCTGTGCACCAGCTGCAGCTCGGCCAGTTCAGCTCCCAACCGCAGGACCGGGCGTCCAAGCACCGCGGCGAGGCGCCGGAAGGTCAGCTCGCCCGGGGCCGCGAGATTGACGGGACCACTTCCGATTTCGGTATCCACGATCGCCCGGTTGAACAGCCTAAGGGCATCCTCGAGGTGGACCACCTGCATGAGCCGGTCGGCCGACCCGTCGGGGAATACCGGCAATGCCAGCAGCCGGCGTACCCAGTTATCGACGTTTCGGCCGACGATCAGCGCCGAGCGGACCGCGACCCATTCCAGCCCCGACCCCTCGACCATCTGCTCGGCCCGCGCCTTGTATCGGCCTTCGGCGCTGTCCGGCCTTCTCGCATCGTGCTCGGTCCTCGGTGCATCTCCGCCGCCGTAAACATGCGGCGACGACGCGAAAACGATCCTCCTGGACCCGGTTTCGGCCATCGCCTGCAGAACGTTACCGGTTCCCCCGACGTTGACCTGGTGGGCGATCCGGGCGTCGGGACCCGGGCTGTTCGCCCACGCGCAGTGCGCAACGACGTCTGCGCCGGCGACCGCGCGGTTGACCGCATCGGCGTCCCGGATGTCGCCCGCGATGAATTCGGCCGCACTGGGCCAGCTTTCGGGCCGATGGCGGGCGATGCCGATGACGTCGTGGCCCTGGCTGAGTAAGCGGGAGGTCAAGCCGCGGCCCAGCGCACCGCTGGCCCCGGTGACGGCGATTCTCACTGACTGGCCCTGCGCAAGTTCATAGCTACTCGTCGTCGTCCATCAACGCCGCGTTGACCAGATCCTCGAGATCCATGTCCGCGATGTCCTTCTCCGAGGTCACCGGGACCGCCGGCGACTGTCCGTCGCCTCGACCGCCGTCGGCCTCATTCGCCAACGCCAGCAACAGCTCCAGCACGCCGGCCTGCCGCAGGCGCTTGACCGGGATCGATCCCACGGCGCGCTGGATTTCGGCTTCCCCGGGAGCGGCGGCAGGACTCTGTTGATCGGCCGCACCGACGAGTTCTCGATGCATGTAACCGGCCAGCGCGGCGGAGTTGGGATAGTCGAAGATCAGCGTGGGCGACAGGGCGAGCCCAGTAGCCGACTTGAGCCGGTTGCGCATCTCCACCGCGGTCAGCGAGTCGAAGCCCAGCTCCTGGAATGCGCGGTCCGGATCGATGGACTCGGGGCTGGAATTGCCGAGCACGGTGGCGATGTTGGCACGCACCAAGTCCAGCAGAACCGCTTGTTGCTCGTCCTCGGGCAGCCCTTCGAGGCGTTGCAGCAGAGCCGATTTCGACTTCGCCGCGGCCAGCGAATCGTCGACCTGCCGCCGGGTCGGCGCGTTGATCAGATCGACGAACATCGGCGGTAGCGTCCCGCCGTCGAACTTGACCCGCAGCGCGGCGAGATCGATGTGGGCGGGCAACAGGAACGGCTCGTCGACGATGAGCGCGGTGTCCATCAACTCCAGCGCCTCGTCCGAGGACATCGCGACGATTCCGTCGCGGCCGAAGCGGGCACGGTCGGCCGCACCGAGCGCGCCGGTCATGGCGCTGGCCTGATCCCACAGGCCCCACGCCAGCGACATGGCCGGCAAGCCGTGCATGCGCCGGTGCACGGCCAACCCATCCAGGAACGAGTTGGCCGCCGCGTAGTTGGCCTGACCCGACGCACCCGCCAAGCCCGCCATCGACGAGAACATCACGAACGCGGACACATCCAGATCGCGGGTCAGCTCGTGCAGGTTCCACGCGGCATCGACCTTGGCCCGCAACACCGCCTCCACCCGCTCGGGAGTGAGCGAAGAGATCACCGCGTCGTCGAGTACGCCGGCCGCGTGGATCACACCCGATAGCGGCCGTTGCACCGGTATATCGGCGATGACCTTGGCCAGCGCCTCACGGTCGGCGGCGTCACAGGCCACCACCTGCACCTGCGCACCGGCTGCGCTGAGTTCCGTGACCAGTTCGGCTGCCCCCGGCGCGTCCAGGCCACGACGGCTCACCAGCACCAGGTTCCGCGCGTCATGGCGCGTGACCACGTGACGGGCCAATGCCGAGCCGGCCATGCCCGTGGCCCCGGTGATCAACACGGTGCCCGCCGCCCAGGCGTCCGGCATGGTCATGACGACCTTGCCCACGTGGCGGGCCTGGCTCAAATACCGCAGCGCGGCCGGCGCACGTCGGACGTCGAACCTGGTCACCGGCAACGGCCGCAGCACGTCGTCGCCGAACAATGCGACAAGCTCGTCGAGTATTCGAGCGATGCGGTCCGGTCCCGCCTCGAACAGATCGAAGGCGCGGTAGCGCACACCGGGATGCTCCCGGGCCACCGCTTCGGGCTCGCGCATGTCGGTCTTGCCCATCTCCAGGAACACGCCACCGGGGGCGACGAGTCGCAGGGAGGCATCCACGAAGTCGCCGGACAGCGAGTCCAGCACCAGGTCCATGCCACGTCCGCCGGTGACCGTCCGGAACTTGTCCTCGAATTCCAGGCTGCGGGAATCCGAGATGTGGTCGTCGTCAAAACCCATGGCCCGCAGGGTGTCCCACTTGCCCCGGCTGGCGGTGGCGAAGACTTCCAGACCCAGGTGGCGGGCCAGCTGCACCGCGGCCATTCCCACCCCACCGGCGGCGGCGTGCACCAGCACCCGCTGACCCCGCTTGGCGCCGGCGAGGTCCACCAGCGCGTAGAACGCGGTGGCGAACACCACCGTGGTGGTCGCGGCCGCGGTGTGCGACCAACCGGCCGGCATCTTGGCGAGCAGGCGCTCGTCGGTCCTGCCGATCGTGCCGGTGCCATCGGGGAAGAGGCCCATCACCCGGTCGCCGACGGCGAAACGTCCAGTATCCGAGCCTGTTTCGATGACGACGCCGGATGCCTCGATGCCCATGACGGCGTCCGGATCCGGGTAGAGCCCCAGCGCGATCATCACGTCGCGGAAGTTGGCGGCCAGGGCGGACAGCGCAACCCGAACCTGCCCCGGTTCCAGCGGGGCGTCGGCGTCCGGGATGCGTTCCAACCGCAGATTCTCGAACGTGCCGTAACTGCTCATCCCGAGTCGCCACGGCCCGTCGGCCGGGGGCACCAGCAGACCGCCGACGGCGCGACTGCCATGCACCCGTGCGGTGTACACCGCCCCGTCGCGCAGTAACACCTGCGGCTCGCCCACCGACAACGCCGCTCCGACGGACTCCTCATTCAACCGGCCATCGGTGTCGACGAGCACGATGCGACCGGGGTGTTCGGTCTGCGCCGAGCGCACCAGTCCCCACACCGCCGCACCCGCAAGATCGGTGACGTCCTCCCCGGGCAACGCCATCGCGCCGCGGGTCGCCACGACCAGGGGGCCCGCGCCGTCGCGGGCCAGCCAGGACTGCAGCACCGGCAGCACCGCGCGCGTGGCCGCGTAGACGTCGGCCACGACGTCGTCGACCACCGGCGCCGACTCGAAGACCACCGCCGACGGCTGCGTCGTGCCGTCGTCTGATTCCGTTGCGCCCCAAACCGATACCGCGACAGGCTGCACCGACGTCGACCGCTGCGCCGACCAGATGACCTCGAAGAGCCGGTCGGGTCCCGAACTCGAGACCGCGGCCAGCAGCTGCTGGTCGGTCACCGGCCGGGCCACCATCGACGCCACCGAGAGCACCGGCAGCCCCAATCCGTCCGCGAGTTCGATCGACACCGCCGAATCACTCACCGGCACGATTCGCGCGCGCACCGCCGTCGCGCCGGCCGCGTGCAGCGAGATCTGCTGCCACGAGAACGGCACGAGCATGGAACCTTCGGGGAGCTCGTCGCCGTCGGACGTCAAGATGACCGCGTGCAGTGCCGCATCGAGCATCACCGGGTGGACGCCGAACCCGGCCCCCGAGACCCCGGCGTCCGCGGGCAGGGTCACTTCCGCGAACACTTCGTCACCGCGGCGCCACATCGAGGTCAGGCCGCGGAACGCGGGGCCGTAGCCGTAGCCGCGCTCGGCCAGGCGCTCATAACCGTCGCCGACGTCGACCGCGGTAGCACCCACCGGTGGCCAAACCGACAGGTCCGCGCTCGGCTGCACCTCACCCGCATGCAGGACACCCTCGGCGTGCAGGGACCAGCCCGAACCCGAGTCGGCGCGCGAAAAGACCGACACGGCACGGGCACCCGATTCATCGGCGCCGCCGACGACGACCTGCACCGCGACCGACCCGGAGCCCGGCAATACCAGCGGCGCCGCCAGATTCAGCTCATCGACAACGCCGCAGCCCACTTCGTCGCCGGCGCGGATCGCCAGCTCCACGAATCCGGCGCCGGGGAACAGCACGACCCCGCCGACGGCGTGATCGGCCAACCAGCCCTGCGCGCTGGGCGACAACCTGCCCGTCAGCACCACCCCGCCGGACGCCGGCAGTTCCACCACCGCACCGAGCAGGGCGTGCTCGCCGGGTGCAAGCCCCAAGCCCGCGGCGTCGACCGTGGTGCCGTCGCCGGAGAGCCAGAACCGCCGGCGCTCGAACGCATAGGTGGGCAGTTCCATGAAATTGGCTTTGCCGACGGCGCGGCGCCAGTCCACGTCCATCCCGGCGACGAATCCCTGCGCGACCGCGGTGGTCAGGGCCACCGGTTCCGGGCGGTCCTTGCGCAGCGCCGACATGGTGCACACCGGAGCGTCGGGAAGCGATTCTTCGATCGATGCCGTCAGCCCACTGCTGGGGCCGACCTCGAGGAACCGGTTCGCGCCGGCCGAATGCACGAAGCGCACGCTGTCGGCGAACCGCACCGCTTCGCGGATGTGCCGTTTCCAATAGGTCGCCGAAGCGAAGTCGTCGGCCGCGAGCTGCCCGGTCAGGTTCGACACGATCGGGATCGTCGGACTGCCGACGGCGAGTCCGGCTGCGACGGTGCCGAATTCGTCGACCATCGGATCCATCAGCGGCGAGTGGAACGCGTGGGACACCGCCAGCTGGTGGACGCGGCGCCCGTCGGCGCGGAGTCGGCCGGCGATCGCGGACACCTGGTCCTCGACCCCCGAAATGACCACCGACATCGGCCCGTTGACCGCGGCGATGCCGACCCCGGGCACCAGCAGCGGTCGCACCTCATCCTCGGTGGCCTGCACGGCGAACATCGCCCCACCCTCCGGCAGGGCCTGCATGAAGCGGCCGCGAGCGGCCACCAGTACCGCCGCGTTCTCCAGCGACAGGACGCCGGCGACGTGCGCGGCCGACAGCTCACCGATCGAGTGGCCCAGCACGAAGTCGGGATGGACGCCCCAGGATTCGAGCAAACGGAACAGGGCGACTTCCACCGCGAACAACGCCGGCTGGGCGAATTCGGTAGTGTTCAGGAGCTTTTCGTCATGTCCCCAGATGACTTCGCGCAACGGCCGCAGCAGATGGCGGTCCAATTCGGCCACGACGGTATTGAACGCCTCGGCGAACACCGGGTAGGCGGCGTGCAAACCCATGCCCATGCCGAGGGTTTGGGCGCCCTGGCCGGGGAAGACGAAGACCGTCTTGCCGCCGGGCGTGGCCGTGCCCTGGACGACGGATCCGATTTCACCGGCGGCCAACTCGTCGAGGCCGGTCAGCAACCGCTCGCGATCTCCACCGACAACCACGGCACGATGCTCGAAGTTCGACCGGCCGGCCAGCGACCACGCCACATCACCGACGTCGAGGTCACCGTGCTGGCGGACGTGTTCTGCCAGCCGTACGGCCTGGGAACCCAACGACGCCAACGACTTTGCGGACACCACCCACGGCACGACCGGCGGGGTGGCGCGTTCCACGACCGGCGCGGAGCCGACGGGTGCGGACTCGATGATCACGTGCGCGTTGGTGCCGCTGATGCCGAATGACGACACACCGGCGCGGCGCGGACCGTTCGCCTTCCAGGGCTGCGGCTCGGTCAGCAACGCTACCGATCCCATCGACCAGTCGACGTGCGGGCTGGGTTCGTCGACGTGCAGTGTCGCCGGGACCAGGTCGTGGCGCATCGCCAACACCATCTTGATCACACCGGCCACGCCCGCAGCCGCCTGCGTGTGTCCCATGTTCGACTTGATCGACCCCAACAGCAGGGGTTCGGCGCGGTCCTGCCCGTAGGTGGCCAAGAGCGCTTGGGCCTCAATGGGATCGCCCAATGTGGTTCCCGTGCCGTGGCCTTCGACCACGTCGACCTCGGCCGCGGACAATCCGGCGTTGGCGAGCGCGGCGCGGACCACCCGCTGCTGGGACGGACCGTTGGGCGCGGTCAAGCCGTTCGAGGCGCCGTCCTGATTGATCGCCGAGCCGCGCACCATCGCCAGCACGGGGTGACCCAGGCGCTCCGCGTCGGACAAGCGCTCCAGGACGAGCATGCCGCCGCCTTCGGAGAACCCGGTGCCGTCGGCGGCCCCCGCGTAGGCCTTGCACCGGCCATCCGCGGACAGCCCGCGCATGCGGCTGAACTCCACGAAGATGTCGGGTGTGGCGTTGACGGTGACGCCGCCGGCCAGCGCCAGGTCGCACTCGCCCGAGCGCAGCGACTGCGCCGCCATGTGCAAGGCCACCAACGAAGACGAACACGCCGTATCCACCGAAACCGCCGGCCCCTCCAAGCCCAGCACGTACGACACCCGGCCCGACGCGACACTCGACGACTGCCCGGTCAGCCGGAAGCCCTCCGCGGCCGGGGCGGCGCCCATGCCGTAGCCCTGCGTGTAGACCCCGGCGAACATGCCGGTCGCGCTGCCCCGCAACGCACCGGGCTCAATCCCCGCTCGCTCCAAGGCTTCCCACGACAACTCGAGGAACATCCGCTGCTGCGGATCCATGGCCAGCGCCTCGCTCGGCGCGATGCCGAAGAAGGCGGGGTCGAAGTCCGCGACGCCGTCGACGAAGCCGCCGGTGCGGGTGTAGCAGGTGCCCGGAACGTCGGGGTCCGGGCTGTAGATGCCGGCCAGATCCCAGCCGCGGTCGGCGGGGAACTCCGAGAGCACGTCGCGGCGCTCGATGAGCATCTGCCAAAGATCCTCGGGCGAATTCACCCCGCCCGGATAGCGGCATGACATGCCGACGATCACGATCGGGTCGTCGCCGACTGCGCGAACGACCGGGCCGGGCGTGATTTCTTGTGGCACTCCGGCAAGTTCGCTGCGGATGTAGCCCGCCAGCCCGTTCGGGGTCGGGTAGTCGAAGATGAGGGTGGGTGAAAGCGCCAGCCCGGTGGCGGTTTTCAGCCGGTTACGCATTTCGACCGCGGTCAGCGAGTCGAAGCCCAAATCCTGGAACGCCTTGTCCGGGTCGATCGCCTCCGGCGTGGTGTTACCCAACACGGTGGCGATGTGCGAGCGGACCAGGTCCAGCAGCACGGCATGCTGTTCCGGTTCGGGCAGGCCGTGCAGACGGTGCGCCAGAGCGGATTTCGACTTCGCGGCCGCCAGCGAATCGTCGACCTGGCGGCGCGCCGGCGCGTTGACCAGGTCAGCGAACATCGGGGGCACCGCGGTTGCGTGGGCACGCAGCGCGTTCAGGTCGATGCGGGCGGGCGCGAGGAACGTCTCGTCGACAACCAGTGCGGTGTCGAACAATTCCATCGCTTCGTCCGAAGACAGGGCCAGGATCCCATCGCGACCGAGGCGGGCGAGGTCGGCGGCACCCAGACCACCGGTCATGGCGCTCGCCTGATCCCACAGCCCCCAGCCCAGCGAGATCGCGGGCAACCCAAGGGCGCGCCGATGCGCGGCCAAAGCGTCCAGGAAGGAGTTGGCCGCCGCGTAGTTACCCTGCCCCGACGACCCGACGAGGCCGGCCATCGACGAGAACATGACGAACACCGACAGGTCGAGATCGCGGGTGAGCTCGTGCAGGTTCCATGCCGCATCCACCTTGGCGCGCAGCACCGCATCGACTCGCTCCGGAGTCAGCGACGTGACAACCGCGTCGTCGAGCACACCGGCGGCGTGGATCACCCCGGTCAGTGGATGGCTCGCCGGAATGTCGGCGATCACCGCGGCCAGCGCCTCCCGGTCGGCGGCGTCGCAGGCGACCGCGCGCGCCCGCGCCCCGGCTTCCTCCAATTCGGCGATCAATTCGGCGGACCCCGGCGCGTCGGGACCGCTGCGGCTCAGCAACACCAGGTTCCGCACGCCGTGTTCCGTGATGAGGTGGCGGGCCAGCGTCGAACCCGCCATTCCGGTTCCACCGGTGATCAGCACGGTGCCGGACGCCCAGGCGTCCGGCATGGTCATGACGACTTTGCCGACGTGGCGGGCCTGGCTCAGGTACCGCAACGCCGCACGGGCGCGCCGGATGTCGAAGGTGGTCACCGGCAACGGCCGCAGCACACCGGCGTCGAACATGCCGGCCAACTCGATCATCCACTGGTGCATCCGCGGACGGCCGGGCTCGAAGAGATCGAAGGCGCGGTAGCGCACGCCCGGATATTCCTGGGCGATCACGCCGGGATCGCGAATGTCGGTCTTGCCCATCTCCAGGAACACGCCGCCGGGTGCGACCAGCCGCAGCGAGGCGTCGACGAAGTCGCCGGCCAACGAATCCAGCACCACGTCGAAGCCGCGACCACCGGTCACCGCCCGGAACTTGTCCTCGAATTCCAGGCTGCGGGAATCCGAGATGTGGTCGTCGTCGAAGCCCATGGCCCGCAACGTGTCCCACTTACCCCGGCTGGCCGTCGCGAATATCTCGAGACCCAGATACCGGCCCAACTGGACCGCGGCCATGCCGACACCGCCGGCGGCCGCATGCACCAACACCCGCTGGCCCGGCTTGACGTCGGCCAAGTGGACGAAGGCCATGTAGGCGGTGGTGAAGACGGCCGAGATGGCGGCGGCTTCGGCGTAGGACCAGTCCGCCGGCATGGGTTGCAGCAGGCGGACGTCGCCGGGGACCAGCGTGCCGCTCCCGTCGGGGAAGAACCCGTAAACCGAGTCGCCGACCGCGAATTCGGTGACGCCGGGGCCGACTTCGACCACCACGCCGGCGCCCTCGCCACCGAGCAGCGCGTCGTGGGTGAACATACCCAGCGTGATCATGATGTCGCGGAAGTTGGCGGCGATGGCGCGCAGCGCCACCCGAACCTGACCGGGCTCCAGCGGCGCGCCGGCGTTGGGAACGGGCTCCAGCCGCAGGTTTTCGAACGTGCCGGCGCTGCTGATACCCAGGCGCCAGGGTCCGTCACCCGGGGGAACCAAGAGATCGTCGACCGCGCGGCTGGGCCGCACCCGGGCCGTATGGACCTGGCCGTTGCGCAGCAACACCTGCGGCTCCCCGGCCGCGAGCGCCGACGCGATCGCCAGATCGTCCAGCGGCACATCGGAATCCACCAGGACAATCCGACCGGGATGCTCGGTTTGCGCCGAGCGCACCAGACCCCATACCGCCGCGCCGGCCAGGTCGGTGACGTCCTCCCCCGCCAATCCCACAGCCCCGTGGGTCGCTACGACCAGCACACCGGTGTCGCGCTCGGTCAACCACGACTGCACGGCGGTCAGCGCCTGGTGGGTGCGCTCGTAGGTGGCGCTGACCGGATCCTGTTCGGTGGGAACCGATTCCAGAATCTCATAGGACGGGGCCGGGTCGACCTTGGCCGGCACGGTTGCCGGCGACCACGCCAGTTCGAAGAGTCGCTCGGGGCCCGAGCTCGACACCGCCGCGCGCAGTTGCCGCTCACTCACCGGGCGGGCCACCATCGCACCCACGGACAACACCGGCAGGCCCAGCCCGTCGGCGAGCTCGATCGAGATGGAGGTGCCCCCGCCGCTCTGTGCGCCCCGCGTGGTCGGCGCAATCCGGGCGCGGACCGCGGTCGCACCCGCGGCGTGCAGCGAGACGTCCTGCCATGAGAACGGCAACATCACGTCGACGGGCCGGCCCGCCGCCTGCTGGGCCATGATGACGGCGTGCATCGCCGCGTCGAGCAGGGCCGGGTGCACGCCGAACCCGCCGACGCCTCCGGCCGCGTCCGGCAGTCGCACCTCGGCGAACACCTCGTCGCCGCGGATCCACGTCGCGGTCAATCCCCGGAACGCCGGGCCGTAGCCGTACCCGTGCGCGGCCAGCCGGTCGTAGCCGTCGGCCACGTCCACCGCGACCGCGCCCTCGGGCGGCCACACCGACAGGTCGGCGCCAGGCTCGATCGACCGGGAGCTCAAGACTCCGTCCGCATGACATATCCATCCCGAACCGGCGTCGGCGCGGGAAAACACCGAGACCGCCCGCCGTCCCGAATCGTCGGGACCGACAACCACCTGCAGGGCAACCGAACTGGAGGCAGGCAGCATCAAGGGCGCCTGCAGCGTCAACTCGTCGACCACCGAACAGCCGACTTCGTCACCGGCCCGGATCGCCAACTCGACAAACCCCGCCCCCGGGAAGACGGCCGCACCCGAGACCGCATGATCGGCCAGCCACCCCTGCAGGCTGGGCGACAGGCGACCGGTCAGCAGCACCCCGTCGGAAGCGGGCAGCTCGACGACCGCGCTGAGCAACGCGTGCTCGCTCGTCCCGAGCCCCAAGCCCGCGGCGTCCGCTCCGACGCCCTCACCGGACAACCAAAACCTGCGCCGGTCAAAGGCGTACGTCGGCAACTCCACGAAGCCGGAACCCGACAACACACCACGCCACTTCACGTTCACACCGGCCACGAACGCGGCGGCGGCCGACGTGAGGAACCGCGCGAGGCCGCCGTCATCGCGGCCCAGGGTGGGAACCACTATGGCCTCGGGGTCGCCGCAGTCGTCGCAGGTGCCTTCGATGCCGGCGATGAGCGCGGGATGCGGGCTGGATTCGATGAATGTGCGGTACCCGTGTTCGCACGCGGCGCGCACCGCCTGGTCGAACTGCACGGTCTGCCGGATGTTGCGATACCAGTAGGCGGCGTCCAAACCGGCGGTGTCCAAACGATTTCCGGTCACCGTGGAGAAGAAGGCAATGCGCGAGGAAGTCGGTTCGATGCCGGCCAGCGCCTCGGCCAGCTCATCCCGGATCGCCTCGACCTCGACCGAATGCGACGCGTAGTCCACGTCGATTCGGCGGGTGCGCAGCTCCAGGTCGGCGCAGAACCCGACGAGTTCGTCGAGCGCGGCCACTTCGCCCGATACCACCACCGCCGAGGGTCCGTTGACGGCCGCGATGCTGACGCGATTGCCGTAGGGCGCCAACAGTTCCCGTGCGCGTTCGGTGCTGCAAGCGATGGAGAGCATGCCGCCGGAGTGGGCCAGCGACCGCAGCAACTTGCTGCGCAGCGTGACCACTCGAGCGGCATCGCGCAGCGACAGCGCGCCCGCGACGTACGCCGCGGCGATCTCCCCCTGCGAATGGCCGATCACCGCGTCCGGGTTGACTCCGACCGATTTCCACAGCTCTGCCAGCGACACCATCACCGCGAACAGCACCGGCTGCACCACGTCCACGCGATCCATGCCCGGCGCGCCGGGGACGCCACGCAGGACATCGATCAGCGACCAGTCGACGAACTCCGCGAACGCCTCGGCGCACGCGTCGAGCTGCTGAGCGAATACCGGTGCGGTTTCCAGCAATTCGACGCCCATGCCCAGCCATTGGGACCCTTGGCCGGGAAACACGAAGACGTTCTTGCCGGCCGACAGCGCGCTGCCCTGAATAACCGTGCCGGTCGGGTCGTCACCGGCCAACTCGTCGAGCCCGGCGAGCAACCGATCCCGGTCGCCACCGACCACGACGGCCCGATGCTCGAAGGTCGCGCGGCCGGCCAGCGTCCAGGCCACGTCGGCGAGGTCCAACTCGCCGTGACCGCGCAGATGTCCGGCCAGCCGGGCCGCCTGAGACCTCAACGCCGGCAATGATTTTGCCGACACCACCCACGGCACCGCCGCGGGCCGCGGACGCTCCGCCGGCGGCTCAGGGGCCGGGACCGCCTCGATGACCACATGCGCGTTGGTGCCGCTGATCCCGAACGACGACACACCTGCCCGTTGCACGTGTCGATTCGCCGGCCAGGGCTGCGCCTCGGTCAGCAACGAGACCGCTCCCGCCGACCAATCGACATGCGGGCTGGGCACGTCCACATGCAGTGTCGCCGGCAACATTTCGTGCCGCATGGCCTGCACCATCTTGATCACACCGGCCACGCCCGCGGCGGCCTGGGTGTGACCCATGTTCGACTTGATCGACCCCAGCCACAGGGGCTCCGACCTCTCTTGGCCGTACGTCGCCAGCAACGCCTGGGCCTCGATGGGGTCGCCCAACGTGGTGCCGGTTCCGTGGCCTTCCACCACGTCGACGTCGGCCGCCGACAAGCCGGCATTGGCCAGCGCCGCGCGCACCACCCGCTGCTGCGACGGACCATTCGGCGCGGTCAGCCCGTTCGATGCACCGTCCTGGTTGACCGCCGAGCCGCGCACCAGCGCCAGCACCGGATGGCCCAACCGCCGGGCGTCCGAGAGCCGCTCGACGACGAGCATCGCGCCGCCCTCCGACCAGCCGACGCCGTCGGCCGCCCCGGCGTAAGCCTTGGACCGACCGTCGGGAGCCAGCCCCCGGTGGCGACTGAATTCGACGAAGACGGTCGGGGTGGCGTTGACGGTCGCGCCCCCGGCCAGCGCCAGGTCGCACTCCCCCGAGCGCAACGACTGCACCGCCATGTGCAACGCGACCAAAGACGACGAACACGCCGTGTCCACCGACACCGCCGGGCCCTCGAGCCCCAGCACGTACGACACCCGGCCCGAGGCGACGCTGGAGGTCATGCCGGTCAGCCGGTAGCCCTCGATCTCCTCGGCGAGCATGCCGTAGCCCTGGACGATGAGGCCGGCGAACACACCGGTCGCGCTGCCCCGCAGCCCGCTGGGGTCGATGCCGCCGCGTTCCAACGCCTCCCACGACAGTTCCAACAGCATCCGATGCTGCGGGTCCATCGCGAGCGCCTCGCTCGGAGCGATGCCGAAGAAGGCCGCATCGAAGTCGGCGACACCGTCAACGAAACCGCCGGTCCGCGCGTAGGTCTTGTGGCGGGCGTCGGGGTCCGGGTCGTACAGGGAAGCCAGGTCCCAGCCACGATCGTTCGGAAACTCGGTGATCACATCGCGGCCGTCGGCCACCATCTGCCAGAGGTCTTCCGGTGTCTCGACTCCGCCGGGGAAGCGGCAGGACATACCGACGATCGCGATCGGCTCGCTCGACCGCTCCAGCAGCGCACGGTTGGTGCGTTTCAGGCGCTCGACCTGGACCAGCGCTTTGCGCAGCGCTTCGGTCGCATGCTGGAGTTGATCCACCATCACTACCTCTCGCCTAACTTGGCCGTCAGCTGCCCCGATGCGACTCTCGCCGAGTCACGGAATTTGCTGCACGATGCGATGCCGTGCGGCTCTCCGGCCCAAGAATGTCGCTGGTGAGTATGGCCAACTCTGACGGTATTTCAAAACGTCCGATGCTCCCGGCTGCTACAGGAGAACCGGCTTCGGCGTGAGGCACGCCTTGTCCAAGGAGATCCGGAACCCGCCGTTGCGCCCGCGGGTGCCGGGGCGTCCCGCGACCCCGGTACGCCGGGATACCACTGACGCGCCGTCCATGGCGCGACTGTACCCGGCTACGCATCGGCAGTGGTCAGGACGGCTCAGACGCCCACTCGGCGCCAGCCGTCGGCCGCCCGGGCGGCCCTGATCAGCTGGTCGCACAGTTCGCGCAGTTCGGTCGCCTGGGCTCCCTCGTCGAGCGCGGTGGCAACATCCTCCGCCGCGCACCGCACCTGGTAGACCCGGTCGGACAGGTCGGCGGCGTCGTCGGCCGACAGGACCACCGCGTCGGGAGGCAAGGCCAGCGAGGCCCCGGCGCCGCCCCTGGTCAACGAGGCGCGTTGTTCGTATGCCCGCTGCCGGCACGACTGGCGACAGTACTGGCGGCGGCGTCCCATCCCGGCGTCGGACACGTCGCGACCGCACCAACGACACGGCTGCGGGCGGGGGCGGCGGCTCACGCCTGCCGACTTTAGTCGGGATTACGTGGCGATCCCGGTATCATTGAGGGTCGCGTCGCGTACGCCGGCAACCGACCGGGGAACTACGCAGACCGCCGCAACGTTTGCCAAGCGGACAGAATTGCAGTACAGCAGCCCGAAAGTTCAAAAGACCTAGAGGAGTAGCAACATGGCTGATCGCGTCCTTAGAGGCAGCCGCCTCGGAGCCGTGAGCTACGAGACCGACCGCAACCACGACCTCGCACCACGTCAGCTCGCGAAGTACCGCACCGAGAACGGCGAAGAGTTCGAGGTCCCTTTCGCCGACGACGCTGAAATTCCCGGCACCTGGCTGTGCCGCAACGGCTTGGAAGGCACCCTGATCGAGGGCGACCTGCCCGAGCCGAAGAAGGTGAAGCCGCCCCGCACGCACTGGGACATGCTGCTGGAACGGCGCAGCGTCGAAGAGCTCGAAGAGCTGCTCAAGGAGCGGCTCGAAATCATCCGGTCACGCCGCCGCGGCTGACCCCCGACCGATCTAGCTGCGGTTGTCGGCGCGCTGAGTGCCGGCGCGGGTCTTGCGGCCCTCGATGCCCCAACGGGTGACCTTCATCAGCGCCTCGCGGATGTTCGATCCGCTCATCTTGGAGACGCCGAGTTCACGCTCGGTGAAGGTGATCGGCACCTCGACGATGACGAACCCGTTGCACACGGTGCGCCAGGTCAGGTCGATCTGGAAGCAGTAGCCCTTGGAGTCCACCGCCTCGAGACCGATCGCCTCGAGGACTTCGCGGCGGTAGGCGCGGTAGCCGGCGGTGATGTCATGGACGCCGATTCCGAGGGCAAGCCGTGCATAGGTGTTGGCCGTCCACGACAGCGCCCAGCGTCGCCACGGCCAATTCCGCACCGACCCGCCCTCGACGTAGCGGGATCCGATCGCAAGGTCTGCTCCGGCGTCGACGGCGTCCAGTAAACGGTGGAGCTGCTCGGGCGCGTGACTGCCGTCGGCGTCCATCTCCACCAGCACCGAGTAGTCGCGGCTCAGACCCCAGGCGAAGCCCGCCAGATAAGCCGCGCCCAGGCCGTCCTTGGCGGTGCGGTGCATCACGTGGGTTCGACCGGCATCGGCGGCCGCCAGTTCCTCGGCGAGCTCCCCGGTTCCGTCAGGGCTGCTGTCGTCGACGATGAGCAGGTGCACGTGGGGGCACGCGTCCTTCAGCCGCCGGTGGATCACCGGCAGATTCTCCCGCTCGTTGTAGGTGGGGATGATCACCAGGACGCGCTCGCTGGGACGATTTCCCTGGTTCCGGGGCGCCGGCTGGCCGGTCGTCATGTAGCTCCTCTGTGTCGCCCGATGTTTCCCGACGGTCGTCGGCCGCCCTCGTGGAGCGGAGTGTCACCGTCGTCCTCCGGCGCCGCCTGGTCCCCGCCCTCGTCGGGCGGGGTTTCGCCCGGGGGCGTACCGGCGTTTGGGGATTCGTCCGAAGCTTCGGACCTCCGACGAATCGGACGCGGGAACCATCCATTGTGCCGTATCCCGGCCAGGATGGCCGCTCCGGCCGCCACGACCAGGAGCCATTGCAGGACGGGACCCCAGCGGGTCGCCGGCGTCAGTTTCGTCTTGAGGCGCACCTGGATGTCCAGGTAATCGGGCTGGAAGAAGTCGGTGCGAACCAGCTCGGCGCCGTCGGGCGCGATCACCGCGCTGATCCCGGTAGTGCCGGCGACTACCACGTATCGGTCGTGCTCGACGGCCCGCACTTTGGCGAATCCCAGCTGCTGCTCGCTCATCGTCTTGTTGAAGGTGGCGTTGTTGCTCGGCACGGCGAGCAACTGGGCACCATTGAGGACCGCTTTGCGCGGGACGCGGTCGAAGATCACTTCCCAGCAGGTGGCCACCCCGACCGGCACCCCGGCGATGTGCACGACGTCCGTGCCCGGCCGGGGCACCATGTTCCCGGCGCGGTTGGCGTACGCGGAGAGATGGCTGAACAGCCATGGCATCGGCAGGTATTCGCCGAAGGGCTGCACGATTTCCTTGTCGTGCCGGTCGGCCGGTCCAGTCGACGGGTTCCACACGATCATGGTGTTGGTGTACTGCGGATTCTCCGGCGGGCTGCCGGGCAGTTCCGACACGGTGCCGATCAGGACCGGCGCGCCGATCGCCGTCGCGGCCTGCGATATCTCCAGCGCGGCGTCGACATTGACCAGCGGATCGATGTCCGAGGAGTCCTCGGGCCAGATGACGAATTGGGGTTGCGGCGCCTGGCCCGCACGCACGTCCTCCGCCAGCCGCAGGGTCTCGCGGACGTGGTTGTCGAGCACCGCCCGCCGCTGCGCGTTGAAGTCCAGACCCAGCCGCGGCACATTTCCTTGCACCACCGCGACGGTGACCGAGGGTTCGCCGCCCGATCCCGTGCCGGCGTGACGCACCTGCGGCCAGACGACGACGGACGCGAATAGCACCAGGCAGATGCAGACGCCCGGCAGCACCACCGCGGGCGGTTCCGCGTCGGTTTTCGCCGGTTCGTCGTCATCGGCGCCGCGGTGCGCCCGTTTACCGGCGTGCCACCACTTCACGATCTCCAGCTCGATGGCGGTCGCGCTGAACCCCACCAGCACGATCGCCATGGAGAGCAGCGAGGCGCCCCCGAGCTTGACCAAGGGCAAGAAGGGGCCCTGCGCCTGGCCGAATGCCACCGATCCCCAGGGGAAGCCGCCGAACGGGACGATCGATTTCAGCCACTCCTGGGCGGTCCACACCAGCGCGAACCACACCGGCCAGCCCGGCAGCTGCCGCACGAGCACGGCCCCTAGGCCGAAGAGGGCCGGAAACAGCGCACACGTCATCGCAAGCACCGTCCAGGGCACGGCGCCGACGAGCAGGCTGATCCACGGCAGCAGCGGCAAATAGAACGCCAGCCCGAAGAGGAACCCGTAGCCCAATCCGCCGGCCGGCGTCGTCGCCGGATGCTTGAGCACCCAGGCCAGCAGCGCGGCCGCCACGACCGCGCCCCACCACCAGTTCAGCGACGGGAAGCTGGTGAAGAGCAGGACCCCGCCCGCTATGGCGCAGGTCAAGCGGGTCAGCCGCGGCAGCATGGCCGCCCGGACGGCGGGCAGCCGCGCGAGCGCGCCCGCGCCCGCCCGGCGTGCCGTGGCCGCCATGCGGCTCGTCAGCGGTGGCGCGCCGGGTTCCGGGGAGTCGACCTCGTCTTCGGGCTTGTCGTCGCGCTCCGGGTCGATATCCGGGTGCGCCCCGAGGTCGTCGTCCACCGGCTCAGCCTCGCCGGCTCCCTCGGAGCGGTCCTTTCGGCCGGAGCAGTCCTCAGCCATGGATGACAGCGCCCCGATGCACCGTCCGCCGGCACCGCGGCAAGGCGTCGTTCGGGCCCAGGCGCGGCAGGGCCGGCACCCGGGCGCGCGGGTCGGTCGACCAGCGCTGCACGGCGTCGCGAGGCGCGTGGACGTCCAGGGGCCCGGCATCCCATACGGCATAGGAGGCCGGCGCACCGGGCACCAGCGTTCCCGTCTTGCCGTCGTGGACACCGGCGGCCCGCCAGCCGCCACGGGTCGCGGCGGCGAACGCGGCACGCGCGGAGACCGCGCTGCCAGGTGTGCGATGGTTGACCGCCGCGCGCACGCTCGTCCAGGGGTCGAGGCCTGTCACTGGTGCGTCGGAACCAAGCGCGAGGGGCACGCCTTGGGATGCTAACAGCGCTAACGGATTGAGCCGACTGCCTCGTTCGGCGCCGAGGCGGCGCGCGTACATGCCGTCGGTGCCGCCCCACAGCGCATCGAAGTTGGGCTGCACGCTGGCGATGACGCCCCAGTGCCCCAGCTGGGCGGCCTGCTCGGCGGTGACCATTTCGAGGTGCTCCAGGCGGTGCCCGCACCGGGCGACGGCGACCGCCCCGAGTCGCGCGACGACCCGCTCGAAGGCGGCGACCACCGCGGAGACGGCGGCGTCGCCGATGACGTGGAAACCCGCGGTCACCTCCGCCTCGGTGCACGCCCGCACGTGCGCCTCGATGGCGTCGGGGTCCAGGTAGCAGGTGCCGAGCCGGTCCTCGGCGTCGGCGTACGGCTCGTGCAGCCAGGCGGTGCGCGACCCGAGCGCGCCGTCGACGAAGAGATCGCCGGCCAGCCCGCGCGCCCCGGTCTCCTCGACGAGCGCGCGCGCCCGTGCGGGGGTGGTCACCGCCTCGCCCCAGTAGCCGGTCACCTCGACGCCTCCATCGAGGGTTCGCAGCTGCAGCCAGTCGTCCACACCGCCGATCTCGGGCCCCGCGCATTCGTGCACCGCGACGATGCCGGCGGCCGCGGCGGCGCGCAGGGCGGCCGCGCGGGCCTCGGCCAGCTGCTCGGGCGTCAACAGGTCGCGGGCGACGGCGCGGACCAGGTGGTGGGCGTCGCCGGTCAGCGGCTGGTCGGGTGAGAAGCCGACAGCCGCCGGTAGGTCCGCGACCAGCCGGCGCAACCCCGTCGAGGCGAGCGCCGAGTGCACGTCGACCCGGGTCAGGTAGGCCACGCGGTCGCCGAGGACGGCATCGAGGTCGTCGGTGCTCGGCGGGCTGTTCTCGGGCCAGGACGACTCGTCCCAGCCATGCCCCCACACCGGCCGGCCCGGGCGGGCGGCCGCATAGTCGGCGACCAGCTGGATGCACTGCGCGCGCGAGGTCGCCGGGCGTAGATCGAGCCCGCTGAGCATCAGGCCGGTTGCGGTCAGGTGGATGTGGCTGTCCACGAATCCGGGCGCCACGAACCCGCCCTGCAAGTCCTCGACGTCGGCGCCGGGAAACGAGTTGCGAGCGACATCGTCGCTGCCCAGCCAGGCGACCACGCCGTCCCGCACCGCCATGGCGGTGGCGTCGGGATGGGTCGGGCTGTGCACCCGGCCGTTGACCAGGAGCGTGGTGGACACGTCACTCACAGGGCAAAACTACGTGTGGTGGCAGGCCGGTGGTTAGTCCCAGGCGGGCCGGCCCGGGTAGCCGCCCCGCACCGGCTCGTTCGGCAGGGCGGGCGGCCTGATGTCGTGGACGTCCACGACCTCGCCGTCGATGTAGTCGTCCCCCGCAGCGCCGCCGCGCTGGCGCACGCCCGCGGCGAACAGCGTCGTGTCGGCGAACATCGGCACCCGCCGCCGCAGGCCGCGCATCGCGATCGCGGCCAGACCCGGCCCGACCACCGCACGGACGGGCCGCACCAGCAGCAAGAGCCCCAGAACCGTGCTGACCAGTCCGGGCATCAGGACCAATAGCGTGGCCAGCGTGATTAACGTCCCGTCTCGCACCGCCGTGCGCGGTTCGGCGAGGCCGGAGCGCAGGTGCCCGATCTGACGGAGAAGGTGCGAGCCCATCACAGGCACCAGCAGGCCCCATCCGAGCAGGAAGGTGCCCGCCAGCGCCAGCAGCGTCCAGCCCCAACCGATGGTCCAAACCAGGGCGATGGTCGCCGCCAGCTCGACGGCGGCGTAGCCGAGAAACAGCCGTGACAGCATGTCCAGCCAACGTCCGCCAACCGCGCCGAAGTTCCCATGGTGACTTCCGGGGCGATTGCAGTTAGATGACGCTATGACCACGATTGAGATCGACACCCCCGACGGACCGATCGACGCGCTGCTGGACCTCCCCAGCGGTCAGGGCCCATGGCCCGGCGTGGTCGTGGTCCACGACGCGTTTGGATACGCCCACGACAAGGAGTCGACGAACAAGCGCATCGCGCAGGCCGGCTACGTGGCGATCACGCCGAACATGTACGCGCGGGGCGGCCGCATCCGCTGCATCACCCGGGTGATGAAGGAGCTGCAGACGCAGCGCGGCCGCGCCCTGGGCGACATCTTGGCGGCCCGCGACCACCTGAAATCCATGCCCGAATGTTCCGGCCAGGTCGGCATCGCGGGGTTCTGCATGGGCGGCCAGTTCGCATTGGTCATGTCGCCCAAGGGTTTCGGCGCCTCCGCCCCGTTCTATGGCGCTCCCCTGCCCCGCAACCTCGATAAGACGCTAGACGGGGCGTGCCCCATTGTGGCCAGCTTCGGCGCCCGTGACCCGCTGGGACGCGGCGCGCCGGAGAAGCTGCGCGAGACCATCGCCAACAAGAACATCACCGCCGACGTCAAGGTCTATCCCGGCGTTGGGCACAGCTTCGCCAACGAACTGCCGGCCCAGCCGCTGCTGCGGATTACCGGTTTCGGCTACGACGCGGACGCCACCGAGGACGCCTGGCGCCGGGTGTTCGCGTTCTTCGGTGAACATTTGGCGTCGGGCGCGACGACCTAGTTGCGTCACACCAACTTTCGCGACAGGACCGTCGCGAACGTGTGCGTGTCTCCAGGCCAGCGCGCCGACACGTAGCTGCCGTCGTCGACGACGAACGCGGGCCGCGAATCGGTCGCGGTGTCGCGTGAAATCCCGGAGGATTTGCGCCGCCAGCCAGGCGAACCGCGCACGACATCGCAGAAATCCGTCGGATTTTCAAGTGCGCGAGTCACTTCCGACTGCACCGACATGTAACCCCGGGGCTGGCCGGGTTGCTCGGTGTAGGTCCGGTAGTAGTTCCGGTCCCAGAATCGGGTGAACCGCGTCAATCGCCAAGCCAGGCCCTCCATCGCCCACGTCAACGCCGTGGTCTTGTGTCCATAGAGCACCGAACGACCGGTCTCGGGATCGACGCTGCGCGCCGCGAGCAGCACGCCGTGGCAGATGGCGGCGACGATGACCCCCCGCTTGAACGCTTCGACGACAAGCCGGTGCAGGACGGCGCTGTCGACATAGCTGCGCATCCCCCGGGCGCGATGCCCGCCGGGCAGCAGCAGCGCGTCGACTCCGTCGAGGCCGGCTTGCGCCCACGCGATGGGGTGCTGAAACTCGTTTGACGCCAGCATATCCCGATACGCGCTGCGGCCATCCTTGTTGGCACGCAGCATCAGCCCGATCACCGGGATGGCGCCCAGCACGGGCAGGGCGGACCACACGTCCAGGCCGCGGCCGCTCACCATGATGTCGTCCGCCGCACCGGGTGATCCGCTTTCGGTGGCAAACACCACCCGATGTCCGTTGCGGGTCAGGACGCGCCAGCTGACGGCGACCTCGGTCGGGTCGAAGTCACGGTCGGGGATGGGGACGAGAACGGTGCCCATGCGGCCTATGCCTGCGCCACCCGGAGCTCGAGGCCAACGTTGTTCTCCATGCCGCCGCGCAGCTTGCTGAAGAGATTGAACACCTTGCCCACGATGCCGTAGCGCTTTCCGATCGCGTCGTAGACGACGGCGGTTTGCGACTTGTCGAGGATCGCTGCGGTGCCTTCGACGGCCTCGCTGGTCGGGCGGCCCTGCATGGTGCAGGTGGCCAGGGTGACTCGTGGAGTGTTGCGAATCCGCTTGACCTTCCACGACTTTGCCTGGGTGATGACCAGGAGCCGGTTTTGGTCCGCGGCCGCCCAGATCGGCGTTGGCTTGGCCTTGCCGTCCTTGGTGAAGGTGGTCAACAGGATGTATTGCGCCTTGGCGAGATCGGCAAAAGTCGGTGTCACGGTGTCAACCTACGCCGGTCGGTCGGCTCGTGCCGAGTGTGCGGCCGGCCGCACGCTCGATGCCGAGTGTGCGGCTTGCCGCACACTCGCGTCAGGGATCAGCCTTCCAGGTCGCCCTCGGTCTCCAGCAGCGCCTGCCGCAGGCCGTCGAGGGTCTCGGGTTGCGGCTGTTCCCACATGCCGCGGCCGGCGGCCTCCAAAAGCCGTTCGGCCATGCCGTGCAGCGCCCACGGGTTGGACTCGGCCATGAACTTCCGGTTTTCGGGATCCAGCACATAGCTCTCGGTGAGCTGCTCGTACATCCAGTCGGCCATCACCCCGGCGGTGGCGTCGTAGCCGAACAGGTAGTCAACGGTCGCGGCCATTTCGAACGCACCCTTGTAACCGTGCCTGCGCATCGCCTGCATCCAGCGTGGATTGACGACGCGGGCGCGGAAGACCCGGGTGGTCTCCTCGGAGAGCGTGCGGGTGCGGATCGCGTCGGGTCTGGTGTTGTCGCCGATATAGGCGGCGGGCGCCTGCCCCGTCAGCGCCCGGACCGTGGCCACCATGCCGCCGTGGTACTGGAAGTAGTCGTCGGAGTCGGCGATGTCGTGTTCGCGGGTGTCGGTGTTTTTGGCGGCCACGGCGATCCGACGGTATTGGCGGTTCATGTCATCGACCGCCTCGCGGCCGTCCAGGTCGCGGCCGTAGGCGAACCCGCCCCACGCGGTGTACACCTGCGCGAGGTCAGCGTCGTCGCGCCAGTTGCGGCTGTCGATCAGCTGCAGCAGCCCGGCGCCGTAGGTTCCCGGCTTGGATCCGAAAATCCTTGTGGTGGAGCGCCGTTGGTCGCCATGCTGGGCAAGGTCGGCCAGCGCGTGCGCGCGCACATAGTTGTCGTCGGCGGGCTCGTCGAGGCCGGCGACCAGCTGCACCGCGTCGTCGAGCATCGTCACCACGTGCGGGAAGGCGTCCCGGAAGAACCCGGAGATCCGCACAGTCACGTCGATGCGCGGGCGGCCCAGCTCAGCCAGCGGGATCGGCGTCAGGTCGACGACGCGCCGCGACGCGTCGTCCCAGACCGGGCGGACACCCAGCAGCGCAAGCACTTCGGCGATGTCGTCGCCGGCGGTGCGCATCGCCGAGGTGCCCCACACCGACAGTCCCACCGACTGGGGCCACCGCCCGTGGTCGTTGCGGTAGCGGTTCAGCAGCGAATCCGCCAGGGCCACACCGGCTTCCCAGGCCAGCCGCGACGGTACCGCCTTCGGGTCGACGGAGTAGAAGTTGCGGCCCGTGGGCAGCACGTTCACCAGGCCGCGCAGCGGTGAGCCCGATGGGCCGGCCGGGATGAACCGGCCATCCAGCGCGTTGAGCACCTGCTCGATTTCGGCGGCGGTTCCGGCAAGCCGGGGCACCACCTCGGTGGCCGCGAACCGCAGCACGGCCGCCACCTCGGGGTTGTCGGTGATGCGGTCGGCGGCTTCGGGATCCCAGCCGCTGGCCTGCAGCGCGGCGACGAGTTCGCGCGCCGCGGACTCGGCCCGGTCGACCGAAGAGCGTTCGTCGGTGCCGTCCTCAGCCAGGCCCAAGGCCTGCCGCAACCCGGGGAGGGCGTGCTCGCCGCCGAACAGTTGGCGGGCCCGGAGGATCGCCAGTACGAGGTCGAGTTCGACGTCCCCGGAGGGCTTTTGGCCCAGGATATGCAGGCCGTCGCGGATTTGAACGTCCTTGATCTCGCAGAGCCAGCCGTCGACGTGCAGCAGCATGTCGTCGAACGAGTCCTCCGGCGGCCGCTCCGTCAGCCCGAGGTCGTGGTCCATCTTCGCGGCCCGGATCAGCGTCCAGATCTGCTGGCGGATGGCGGGCAGCTTGCCCGGATCCAGCGCGGCGACGTTGGCGTGCTCGTCGAGCAACTGCTCCAAACGGGCGATGTCACCGTACGTTTCGGCACGCGCCATCGGCGGGATGAGGTGGTCCACGAGCACCGCGTGCGCCCGTCGTTTGGCCTGGGTGCCCTCACCGGGGTCATTGACCAGAAAGGGATAGATGAGGGGCAGATTCCCCAACGCCGCGTCGGATCCGCAGGCCGCCGACATGCCCAACGTCTTGCCGGGCAGCCATTCCAGGTTGCCGTGCTTGCCCAGGTGCACCACTGCGTGCGAACCGAATCCGGTGTCGAGCCAGTGATAGGCGGCCAGATAGTGGTGGCTGGGCGGCAGGTCCGGGTCGTGGTAGATCGCCACCGGGTTCTCCCCGAAGCCGCGGGGCGGCTGCACCATCAGCACCAGGTTGCCCGCTTGCAATGCGGCGATGACGATTTCACCGTCGGGGTCGTGCGTGCGATCCACAAAGAGGTCGCCGGGCGGCGGACCCCAATGCCGGCTCACCGCGTCCGTCAGCTCGGCGGGCAGGGTGGCGAACCAGTCGCGGTAATCCTTGGCGGACACGCGTATCGGGTTGCCGGCCAGTTGGCCTTCGGTCAGCCAATCGGGGTCCTGGCCGCCGCGCTCGATCAAGGCGTGGATCAGGGCGTCCCCGTCGTCGGCATCGACCCCGGGCAGCTCGCCCACCTGATACCCACGCTCGCGCATCGCCCGCAGCAGCGCGACCGCGCTGGCCGGAGTGTCCAGACCCACCGCATTGCCGATCCGGGCGTGCTTCGTCGGATACGCCGAAAACACCAGCGCCACCCGCTTGTCGGCCGGGGCGACGTGGCGCAGCTGCGCGTGCCGGACCGCCAGGCCGGCTACCCGCGCGCACCGCTCCGGGTCGGCGACGTAGGAGATCAGCCCGTCGTCGTCGATCTCCTTGAAGGAGAACGGGACGGTGATGATGCGGCCGTCGAACTCGGGCACCGCCACCTGGGTGGCGACGTCGAGCGGGCTGAGCCCGTCGTCGTTCTCGCTCCACTGCGCCCGGGAGCTGGTCAGGCACAACCCCTGTAGGATCGGAATGCCTAGGGCCGCAAGGTGTTCGACGTTCCAACTGTCGTCATCGCCGCCGGCGGACACCGTGGCCGGCTTCAGTCCCCCGGCGGCCAGCACGGTGACCACCATCGCATCGGCGTCGCTCAGCCGTTGCAGCAGTTCGGGTTCGGCGGTGCGCAGCGACGCGCAGTAGACCGGCAACGGCCGCCCGCCGGCGTCCTCGATGGCCCGGCACAGCGCCTCGACGTAGCCGGTGTTGCCGGCCAGCTGCTGCGCCCGGTAGTACAACACGGCGATGGTGGGACCTTGGGCGTCGCGGGCAGGCCGCTCCAGCTCGCCCCAGGTCGGTGTGACCACCGGCGGGCTGAACCCGAAACCCGTCATCAGCACGGTGTCGGACAGGAAGGCGTGCAGCTGGCGCAGGTTGTCCACCCCGCCGTGCGCCAGGTAGATGTGCGCCTGCACCGCGATGCCGGCGGCGAGCGTGGACAGGCCGGTCAGCTCGGCGTCGGCGGCCTGCTCGCCGCTGACCAACACCGTCGGCACACCGCTGGCGATCACCGTGTCGATGCCGCTCTGCCAGGCGCGGTAGCCGCCGAGGATGCGGACGACGACGATTTCGGCGTCGTCGAGGAGGTCCGGAAGTTCGCTTTCATCCAGGCGTGCCGGGTTGGCCCACCGATAGTTCTTCCCGCTGGAGCGGGCGCTGATCAGGTCCGTATCGGACGTTGACAGCAAAAGGATGGTCGGCTCAGCCACCCATCATTCGTACCGTAGGGTCGCCGCGATCCGGGCGGCGACCTCTCCGGCAACCCGCAGCGCCTCGTCGCTCTTGCCCGGCTCGTAGCGATCCGCGACGGCGTCGTAGTCGGCGCCGGCGATCGACCCGTGATCGGCCGCCAGCTCCACCAACTCGACAGGCCAGCCGACCCGTTGGAGGCGTTCGGCGAAATCTTTGCTGGCCGTCGCGGGAACCACGTCGTCAGCCAGGCCGTGCAGCAACGTGAACGGCGTGCCGACTCGGCCGGTGGGCAGCCCGTCGTCGACCCGTCGACCGAAGATCGGGTCGGGAACCATGAAGGCGCCCGCCAGACACACGGTGTGCGCCAATTGGGCGTCGCCGTACAGCGTCACGGCCGCCGCGGCGACGCCTCCCATCGACCACCCGACGAGCACGATGCGGTCGGGAGCGTCGGCGAAGCCGCGGGCGAAGTCGAGCGATCGCAGCAGGTCCCCGCGCCCGCCGTCGTCGGCGTGAGAATTCCAATCCGGCGCCACCACCGACGCGCCGCGCTCGGCGAGCATGCCGGCGAGGGGACCGAAGGCGGCGCGGGCATCGGTCTGCATGCCATGCCACAGCAGGACTGTGGGCCGGGTCGAGTCGCCGTAGACATCCGCAAAGCGGGCTGGGGCGTACTCCACTGTCTGCACGGGCACGAGGGTGCCCAGGTCGGCGAGGCTTCAATCTCGAACGTGCACTCAGGGCGAAAAAACCGCCGGAATCTCGCCGTGAGTGCACGTTCGGCGCGAGACCGGGACCCCCTCGGTAGCGTGGGCACATGGCCAGGACGCGCGACACCGACGCTTGCCCGGGTGCGCTCCAGGTGCACCGGGCGG
>NZ_LZKF01000005.1:0-980 GCF_001672665.1 Mycobacterium sp. E2238
TTCACCACGCCCACGACCTTGACGTGGTCGAAATGCGGCACGTCGCTGAAATCAGTTCCGCCGAAACACAGGAGGGCCCGCTCGCCGAGGTTCGCGCACGCCGAGCTAATCATTTCGACTGTGGCGGAGGGGGATTCGAGCGGTATGCTTCCCGAACCGAAGCAAATCGGCGGTGTTCCCGCGGCGATCCACGACGCTACGTCCTCGTCGGCGTCCGTGGTCAGCTCCATCGTCAGTGCGCCGACGAATGGTCGCCGGTCGCCCCATTTTCTGGCCCATTCGGCCGCCAGGCCGGGGAAGCAGACTGAGTCGTACGCCTGGATTTCCAGCGATTCGCGTTCGGCGATCCTTCGCGGCGAGGCAACCGTTGCCTTGGGGAGCCCGAGTTCGCGGCGCTGCGTGTCCTCGACCTTCTTGTTCAGGCGCCAACTGAACCAGTCGAACGCCGTCATCGCCGAGCGGCTCAACGGCGCCGGCAGCATCGAAACGGTCTGGCCGTTCGGCCGCATGGGGACGTGATGCAGCGTGGCAAACGGGATGTCGTAGTACTCCGCGACGTTGGCGGCGGCCTGCTCGAAATTCAGGCCGGTGCACAATAGGTCAGCGTCGGCGGCGAGGGACGTCAGCGCCGCGCTGACCTCGCCCCAATGCCGGATGAGGGGCTCCCAGACCTTGCGCATCAACCTGATCGGGCTGCGGATCGTCCAGATGTTCCGGAAGAACTCAGCCCACATGTTGCGGAGGAACTCCTCGTCCAGGAAGTCGTGCAGTTCCGGGCCGTACGGGACCGCCGCGAGCCCGGTGGACTCGGCGAAACCCATCAATTCCGGTGGGACGGCCACGGCCACGTCGTGCCCTCGGCGCAGCAGCTCGCGGCCGACCGCTGCCAATGGCTCGATGTCGCCGCGCGTTCCGTAGCCGGCGAGGGCGAATTTCGTCACGGGTCCTAGCCTTGCAGTTGCCGTGCGCCGGCGACGTCA
>NZ_LZKF01000006.1:0-8010 GCF_001672665.1 Mycobacterium sp. E2238
TTGGCGCTGGTGCTGATCTTGAATTACGACGGCGCCAGCGGGAGCTACCCGTCGTGGGTGCTCTACCCGTGCGCGCTGGCCATGATGGTGTTCTCCAAGTCGTTCAGCGTGCTGCGCAGCGCCGTCACGCCGCGGGTCATGCCGCCGACCATCGACCTGGTGCGGGTGAACTCGCGGCTGACCGTGTTCGGTCTGCTGGGCGGCACCATCGCCGGCGGGGCCGTCGCGGCCGGCGTCGAGTTCGTCTGCACCCACTTGTTCAAACTGCCCGGCGCGTTGTTTGTCGTCATCGCGGTCACCATCGTCGGAGCGGCACTGTCGATGCGCATCCCGCGCTGGGTCGAGGTGACGGCGGGCGAGGTGCCGGCCACCTTGAGCTACCGCCAGGACAGCGAACCGCAGCGACGGGCCTGGCCCGAGGAAGTCAAGAAGGTCCCCAAGAAGGCCACCGCAACGCTGCGACAGCCGCTGGGACGCAACATCATTACCTCGTTATGGGGCAACTGCACCATTAAGGTCATGGTCGGCTTTCTGTTCTTGTACCCGGCGTTCGTCGCGAAGGCGCACCAGGCCAACGGCTGGGTTCAGCTGGGCATGCTGGGCATGATCGGGGCAGCGGCCGGCATCGGCAACTTCGCTGGAAACTTCGCCGCCGCACGCCTGCAGCTGGGTCGGCCGGCCGTGCTGGTGGTCCGCTGCACGCTGGCGGTCTCGGCGGTCGCGCTGGCCGCGTCGGTGGCGGGGACCCTGGTGGCCGCCGTGATCGCCACCCTGGTCACGTCGGGCTCCAGCGCCATCGCGAAGGCCTCGCTGGACGCCTCGTTGCAAAACGACCTGCCCGAGGAATCGCGGGCCTCGGGCTTCGGGCGATCGGAGTCGACGCTGCAGCTGGCCTGGGTGCTGGGTGGAGCGGTGGGCGTCTTGGTTTACACCGAGCTGTGGGTTGGCTTCACCGCGGTCACTGCAATACTCATCCTGGGGTTGGCGCAGACGCTGGTCAGCTTCCAAGGGAATTCACTGATTCCGGGCCTCGGAGGTAATAGGCCGGTCATGGTCGAGCAGGAGGGCGTGCGCCGCGGCAGCCCGGCGGTGGTGCCTGAGTGAAACGCGGCGTGGCCGTGCTGCTCGCCGGCCTGATGACTCTGTTGTGCGTGGCCGTCGGGGTCGGCACCTGGCTGCTGGCGCGTCCGTCCGGCCCGCAGCGCCCGGAGATCAGCGCGTATTCACACGGCCACCTCGCGAGGGTGGGGCCCTACCTGTACTGCAGCGTGCTCAACCTCGACCAATGTGACACGCCGCAAGCCCAGGGCGAGCTGAAGGTCAGTGAGCGCTACCCGGTGCAGCTCTCGGTGCCCGACGCGATCTACCGGGCGCCCTGGCGTTTGCTACAGGTGTACGAGGACCCAACCAACACCACCAGCACCATCTTTCGGCCGAACACCCGCTTCGCCGTCACCATCCCCCCGGTCGACCCGCACCGCGGGCGGCTGGTCGGGATAGTCGTGCAGTTGCTGACGCTCGTGGTGGACCCGGCCGGTGAGCTGCGCGACGTCCCGCACGCGGAATGGTCTGTGCGCCTGAACTATTGAGCGCCGAGGCCGAAACTCCCGGGACCGGTCAGGCACCGTGCCCGGCGGGCACCCGCTCCCCTTCGACCGGAGTCCCGGGCGGTGTCCCATCCCCGAAAGGCTTTCCTCCCAATGCCTCTCGACCATGCGGTGACAGCCAGCCCGTCAGGTCCGGACCCTTGGGCACGATGCGGGTGGGGTTGATGTCGGCGTGCACGATGTAGTAGTGCTGCTTGATCTGAACGAAATCGATGGTGTCGCCGAACCCGGGCGTCTGGAACAGATCGCGCGCATACGCCCACAACACCGGCATCTCGCTCAGTTTGCTTCGGTTGCACTTGAAGTGCCCGTGGTAGACCGGGTCGAAGCGGGCGAGCGTGGTGAACAGCCGCACGTCGGCCTCAGTTATGGTGTCGCCCACCAGATATCGCTGATCGGCCAGGCGATCGCTAACCCAATCCAACGCGGCGAACAGCCGGTCGTATGCGGCGTCATAGGACTGTTGCGATCCGGCGAAGCCGCACCGATACACGCCGTTGTTGATCTCGGTGTAAACCCGCTTGTTCACCTCGTCGATCTCGGCGCGCAGCCGTTCGGGGTACAGCTCGGGCGCACCGTCGCGGTGGTAGGCGGCCCATTCCGTCGAGAAATCCAAGGTCATCTGCGCGAAATCATTCGTGACGACCGCACCAGACGGGACGTCGACGATCGCGGGGACCGTGATGCCTTTCGGGTAGTCGGGGAAGCGCTTGAAGTAGGCGTCCTGTAGCCGCGGGATCTTCAACACGGGGTCGACCCCGCCCGGATCGAGATCGAACGTCCAACTGCGTTCGTCATGGGTCGGTCCGCAAAAGCCAATGGAGAGAACGCTTTCCAGGCCAAGCAGACGCCGGACGATGATGGCCCGGTTGGCCCAGGGGCACGCTCTGGCGACAATCAGCCGATACCGGCCCGGCTCAACGGGATAGCCGTCTCGCCCATCGGCGGTGATGCGGGTGGTGATGTAGTTGGTGTCGCGGGTGAATTCACCCGCGCCGGCAACATAGGTGGCCATATTCCCCTTGTTTCGCTCGAATGTCGGCTAGGAACCCAGAAACCGCCGGGCCAGATTCGTTTCGGTTGATGCGCCCTGCTCCCAGTGGGCGATCCACGGGCCAGTGCCCTCCGACTGGTCGATGATGCCGTCCTCGAGCCAGGTGTAACGGCTCCCAACCACCTCGCGGGTCAGCCGGACGTCGCAGTCGTCGGTATTGGTCCACAATGCGTCGAACAGCGCCTCGACCCGCAGGGCGGCCTGCCGGCAAAACGTATCGGCCAGCTCGTAGGCCTGTTGACCGACCGCCGGGTCGTCGGCGCGCTGGGCCTCGGCCCGCACGCAGGCCGCGGACATCGCGAACAGCTCGGCACCGACGTCGACGATGCGCCCCAGGAAACCCTGGCGCTGCTCCAGTTTGGCTTGCCACCGCGCCATTCCGTAGAAGGTGTTGCGGGCCAGCTTGCGACTGGAGCGTTCGACGAACCGCAGGTGCGAGGCCAGCGGTCCGAATTCGCTGTAGGCCATGGGTCGCTGGCCTTCTCCAAAAACGAGCTGGGGCAACCACTTTGCGTAGAATCCGCTGGCGCCGACCGCCGCCGCGGCCTTCTGCCGCAAACCAGCGTCAGGCTTCGCGAGGTCACCGGCCGCAGACAGGTGGGCATCGACCGCCTCCCGGGCGATGAGCAGCCTCATGATCTCGCTGGATCCTTCGAAGATGCGATTGATCCGCAGGTCGCGCGATACCTGTTCGACCGGCACCGCGCGTTCGCCGCGCGCGGCCAGCGACTCCGCCGTCTCATAGCCGCGACCACCGCGGATCTGCATGACCTCGTCCGCGATGATGCACGCCATCTCGCTGGACCACAGCTTGGCCAAGGCCGCCTCGATCCGGATGTCGTTGCGCCCTTCGTCGGCCATCTGCCCGGAGAGCTCGAGCACCGCGTCGAGCGCATAGTTGGTCGCCGCGATGAACGAGATCTTGTGGGCCACCGCTTCGTGCTCGGCCAGCGGCTTGCCCCATTGCACGCGCTCCCCCGCCCACTCGCGCGCCACCTTCAGGCCCCACTTGGACGAACCCGTCGCGTTCGCGGGAATCGACAGCCGCCCGGCGTTAAGCGTGGTCAGCGCGATCTTCAATCCGTCACCCTCGCGGCCGATCAAATTTTCGCTCGGCACCCGAACGCGGTGCAGCCTGGTGACCCCGTTCTCGATGCCGCGCAATCCCATGAATTTGTTGCGCCGCTCCACGGTGATGCCGGGCGAATCGGCCTCGACAACGAAAGCGCTGATGCCACCGCGGTGCCCATCGCGGCGGGGCACCCGGGCCATGACGACCAGCAGTTCGGCGACCACGCCGTTGGTGGTCCACAACTTCACGCCGTCGAGTTCGTAGGCGGCCCCATCTTCGACGGGTGTTGCGGTTGAGGCCAGCCGTGCCGGATCGGAGCCGACGTCCGGTTCGGTCAGCAGAAACGCCGATATGGCGCCCGCGGCACACCGGGGCAAGAACTTCTTCTTCTGCTCCGGGGTGCCGGCGAGTTTGAGCGGCTCCGGCACTCCGATCGACTGATGGGCCGACAACAGCGCACCGAGGCTGGGATGAACGGACGAAACCATCATCAGCGCCCGGTTGTAGGCCACTTGTGACATGTTCAGGCCGCCGTATTCCGACGGAATCTTCATGCCGAAACAGCCCAGCTCGGCTAGCCCCTTCACATACTCGTCGGGAATTTGCGCGTCGCGTTCGATGACGCTGCCGTCAACGCTGCGGAGGAAGTCGCGCAACTTGTCGAGAAACGCGCGGGTGCGCGCCTCGTCGGCATCGGATGGTTTGGGAAACGGGTGGATGAGCTCCAACGGAAAACGGCCGAGAAATAGCTCTTTTGCGAAAGATGGTTTATCCCAACCGGTTTCGCGAGACTCCTCGGCCAGCGCCCTGGCTTGCTCCTCGGTGACATGCGCTTGCTGTGCCATCGCAGCCTCCTCGCTCGACGACTGTGGCGAGGTGGGAATACCCCGTGATCGCCACTTCCTCACCCCTTCCGCGCAGGGAGGAGGCACCCGGGCGCCCGGCGCCGAATGAGCTAGGCGTCGAGTTCCCGGGCGACCGCCCGCACCACCTCGGAAACCCGTCGTGCCGTCTTGCGGTCCGGGTAGCGCCCCTTGCGCAACTCGGGCTGCACGGCGCCCTCCAGCAGCGTGATCATGTCCTCGACCATGCCGTGCAGTTCGTCAGGACTGTGTTTGTGCTCGACGGGCGTCTCGCGGCGGCCTTGGGACTTGGTGAGGCTGGGCGGCGGCTCGATCAACTTGAGGCTCAACGCTTGCGGTCCGCGCCGCCCGGAGGCGATCCCGAACTCCACGCGCTGGCCCGCTTTGAGCCCCTCGACCCCAGCGGGCAACGCCGACGAGCGGACGTACACATCTTCGCCGTCCTCTTGCGACAGGAACCCAAACCCCTTGTCGGCGTCGTACCACTTAACCTTGCCGGTCGGCACTGGTCTCACCTGCTTGTCTAACGGATCAATTGAATGGCCAACACAATAAGCGTCCCGCCTGCGCAGGACGCCGTTTGGTCTGTAGATCCTACTCGGGTGCCTGCCTCGCGAGCACCCCCGTTATTGCCCACTCGGTACGCTGGGTATTACCGGTGGAGGAGATATGCGCCTGATCCTGAACATCATCTGGCTCGTGTTCGGCGGCCTGTGGATGGCGGCCGGATACGTGGTTGCGGCGCTCGTCAGCTTCCTGCTGATCATCACCATCCCGTTCGGCTTCGCGTCGCTGCGTATCGCCTCGTACGCGTTGTGGCCGTTCGGCCGCACGATCGTCGACAAACCCACAGCCGGAACGGGGGCCCTGATCGGCAACGTCATCTGGGTGCTGTTGTTCGGCCTATGGCTGGCGATCGGTCACCTGATCAGCGCGCTGGCGATGGCGGTCACCATCGTCGGCATCCCGCTCGCGTTGGCCAACCTCAAGCTGATCCCGGTTTCGTTGATGCCCCTGGGCAAGCAGATCGTCCCGGTCAGTTCACCGTCCCACTACCTCCCGGCGGCAGCATGACGCCGACCGCACTGGGCCTACCCACCGTGCCCGGCCGCACCGGCGGTGAGGCCGCGCGGGACGCGCCGACCGCGGGTCCGTTGGTCGACACCTACGGGCGCGTCGCCACCGACCTGCGCGTCTCGCTGACCGACCGCTGCAACCTGCGCTGCACCTACTGCATGCCGGCCGAAGGCCTGGACTGGCTGCCCGGCGAGCACCTGCTCCGCCCCGATGAATTGGCTCGGCTCATGCACATCGCCGTCACCCGTTTAGGGGTGACCAGCGTGCGGTTCACCGGCGGCGAGCCACTGTTGGTGCGACACCTCGAAGAAGTGGTCGCGGCGGCGGCCGGCCTGCGGCCGCGCCCAGAGATTTCGCTGACCACTAACGGCGTCGGGCTGGCACGGCGGGCCGCCGCGCTCGCCCAGGCGGGCCTGAATCGCGTCAACGTCTCGATGGACACCGTGGACCCCGACCATTTCGCGGCGATCACCCGACGGAACCGGCTCGACGAGGTGCTCGCCGGCCTGGCCGCCGCCCACGACGCGGGCTTGACGCCGGTCAAGGTCAATGCCGTGCTCGACCCCGTCACCGGTCGCGAGGACGTCGTCGCGCTGCTGCGGTTCTGCCTCGATTACGGCTATCAATTGCGGGTCATCGAGCAGATGCCGCTCGATGCCGGGCACCAGTGGCGCCGGGGCGCGGCGCTGAGCGCCGACGACGTGCTCGACGCGCTGCGCCCGCACTTTCGGCTCCGTCCTGACCCGGCGCCGCGCGGCTCGGCGCCCGCCGAGCTGTGGCTGGTCGACACCGGCCCGGGCACGCCCAGCGGGAAGTTCGGCGTCATCGCGTCGGTTTCCCACGCGTTCTGTTCGGCTTGTGACCGCACCCGCCTCACGGCCGACGGCCAGGTGCGCAGCTGCCTGTTCTCGGCCGTGGAAACCGACCTGCGAACCCTGCTGCGCGGCGGTGCGTCCGACGACGCGATCGAGACGGCGTGGCGCGTCGCGATGTGGGGCAAGCCGGCCGGTCACGGCATCAACGACCCGAACTTCATCCAGCCCGATCGTCCGATGAGTGCGATCGGTGGCTAGCCCGATGGGTCAGGCCGCCGTTCAGCAAGACGGGATTCAGGTGACCGTGCGCTATTTCGCGGCCGCGCGGGCAGCTGCGGGGGCCGAGTCGGAGACGCTGGTGGTACGCCCGGGAACGACGGTGGCCGAGCTGGTCGGGCGCCTCGCCGTCCGGGGGTCTCGACTCGCCGACGTGTTGAGCAGATGCTCCTACCTGTGCGACGGGGTCGCGGTCCGCGACGAGACCGCAACGTTACGCGCCGGCAACACGATCGACGTTCTACCGCCTTTCGCCGGCGGCTAAAACTGTGAAATGCGTCACGTAACGGAATGATAACGGCGCAATCACGCTCCGATATCGAGCTCAGTGACCTGCGTGAATGCCGCGTGTTCCTCGGGTTTTCGCACATGGCCGAGAGGGAAACGCCGGGTTTCGCAGAACGTGACGGGACCAACAGAAACCGCTACGTTTCTCCGAAGGCTCGCCAAGACAACCGAATTGGCGGACCTCCCCTCCCTATCGCGCCGAGCTCCATCCAATAGGCAGGGGCCCACCGACCTACGTGGATGGAGGCGGGGGACCCACCGGTCCACCGTGATCGGACTGGGGCCGCATGCGGCCCCTTGGGGTGAAGCCGACGTCGTTTGCAGTGGATACGCACTGAGTTCGATGACGGCCGGGTGGCCTCTCCAACCCGAACCCGACAGCTGACCTCGCAGGCGCGTGACACGAGAGGATCCTTCACGGCCTATGAGTGGACGTCACCGTAAGCCCAGCACGTCGAACATCAGCGTCGCCAAGATCGCCGTCACCGGGGCGGTCCTCGGTGGCGGCAGCATCGCCCTGGCCGGCCAGGCGGCCGCGGCCACCGACGGCGAATGGGACCAGGTAGCCCGTTGCGAGTCGGGCGGCAACTGGGGCATCAACACCGGCAACGGCTACCACGGTGGCGTGCAATTCAGCTCGAGCACCTGGGCCTCACACGGCGGCGGCCAGTACGCCCCGTCGGCCGAATTGGCCACCAGGGACCAGCAGATCGCCGTCGCGGAGCGCGTGCTGGCCACTCAGGGCCGCGGCGCGTGGCCCGTGTGCGGCGGCCCGCTGTCGGGCCCGACGCCGCGCGAAGTTCCGGCGCCCGCCGCCCTGGACGCTCCGCTGGATGCGCCCGGCCTCAACGGCCAGCCAGCACCGCTGGCTCCCCCGCCTGCCGATCCGCCCGCGTCATCATCGCCTCGACCCGCGCGTCGACCGGGGTGTACGAGGATCGGTGCGGCCCGATCCTCG